>CAVKKI010000024.1:0-1054 GCA_963656725.1 Oribacterium sp.
ATATGAATGCAGTTCCTCTTACGTTAGAAGAAACAATGATTGTTCTTCGCAAAAAGGGGGGAAGAAAAATTTAAAAGATAGTATTAAGAAGGTGGCATAATTCCTAATGACGATATATTGAGCGTCGCTGGATATGCCACCTCGTTTATTTTCTTTTAAAAATATTATAGGGTATCTCTATTTTGTTTTTAGTTACCTCCGTTTTTATAATCCATATTTCTCCATTTTTCGATAATTCATATTCGTTATAAAATAGCACGCCTCTTTTTTCTTTCTTTGCTATGTTTGTATTGTCTATTCTAGAATTTAAATCTTTATTTTCTCCTAGAATGGATTTCCTTTTAAATGTAAGTTCTTGTGCATGGTTTATTACATAAACAAACATATCAACTTCACTAAAATCCTTTGCGTGTACAATACTTCTTTTTATTGCACTCTTAGAAAACTTTAATACTCCGTCCTTAAGAGTCGATGTTGTGGGCGAACGTA
Source organism: Oribacterium sp. (assembly GCA_963656725.1). Lineage (GTDB taxonomy): Bacteria > Bacteroidota > Bacteroidia > Bacteroidales > Bacteroidaceae > Alloprevotella. The sequence continues at coordinate 490 of CAVKKI010000024.1, forward strand.
GTATTTGCTTAATAGCTTCTTTTCTATAAGCAATAATTTCTTTTGTGAGAGTTACCTTTGTTGAAGAATTTATTCCACCTTGCTTTATTCGTTCTTTTGGCTTGTTTGTATTAGGGGCTGCCGTCCTAAAATTCTTATTATTCGTAGGTCTTACAACGTTCCACTTGTCAATATCAAAAATTAAGTTGTCCACACGATAGGCTCTCACGCCCTTAATTTTCTTTGCATATTCTTTATCGAAGAAATTTTGCTTTCCCGTTTGGGGGGCATACCAAAGTGCATCCCCATTAGCTTTGCGCTCCATGGTGACGATATGCCCGTATTTTTCACCTTTCCACGTAAATGAAACGTGATAACGGCCGACTTCTTTTGTATGCTCATTTATTTGCTTCATTGTTTCCGTATATGGCAAACCTATAAAGCTTCCATTCTTTGATATTTTATAAGCAAAACGTTCGGGCCTTTCAAATGGTGTTCCATCTGCATTCTTCCAACATTTCCAAGTTCCACAGGAAAGTAGGTCGGGGGCATCACCATTTTTCCAATTAGGTTGAGCCGTTACATC
>CAVKKI010000024.1:1089-18098 GCA_963656725.1 Oribacterium sp.
AACCACGAATTCTTAATTCATGCGCAACGACACAAGATTGGCAATTTACTTTATATTGCGTTTCTCCCGTATTATAATCAATGTTCCCCCTACCATGGTTTGCGGCTTCAAAATCCATTGATAGCCCACGTTTAATCCCTAGATTTTTCTCTATTTCTCGAAAATTCTCTATTTGTTACGGATTATATTTGCGCTCATCAAAACGAAGAAGAATATCGTTAATTTGTTTGTCAGTACGTGCTGCGTGCCTAGCTTTAGCCGCTGCGAGAATTTCTTCTCTAGTACGAGGGAAAGTTGTTCCTTTTGGGCTAATGGTGGCGGTTGTTTGGTCGGTTTCTTTCCATCCTAGATAATTACTTATTTCCTTGATGTTATCCCGTACGAAATAGGGCATTTTACCCCTTTCTTTGGCCTTTAATAGCTTCTTCTCGTTCTCTTCTAGCCACTTGTTAAACTTGCTCGGGAATCCTTTAATGACATTAGGAGAAACATATTTCTGATATTCTTCTTTTGGGAGTGAACGTAAATGCTTCCACTCTTCGCTATCTCTATCAATCAGAATAGCTGACTGCGAGCAACGGCAACGAGGATGCCAACCTCGCCACATAAAATCTTTGGGGTATTCACCTTGCAACTCGTCACAAATGTCGGGTTCGGGATGGTTACCCGAAAGGCGAATACGGATACCTAGCACAAAAGGCTCTTCACTCCACCTTTTGCAGTTTGCATAGTTGTAGGCCATGTTCGTTTCGGTGATAGCTAGGCGTAGTCCGTTTTGCCGTGCCGACCTATACACACCCGTGCCGACCTTCGCTAAATTCTCTTTTACAAAATGCACCTTGCCGTTTTCATCTATCACTCTTCTCCTCCATTCTACCACATCAACCTTTGTGCCATCGTTCGCAAGCTCCTTGCGGTGGTATCTGCGATACATCATGTCGGGTTCATTGAGGTAGCTGCGCACTCTGCGCCCTAACGTTTCGGCATCAGTCCCCTTTTTTATCCCGTCCTCCAAAACACACGAAACGGCCGCTTCAAACTCTGATTTGGCTTGCTCGGTGTAGTTCCACACTCTATCTGAAAGGTTTAAACCACCATCTCGCTTCATGCGGCTTTCGATGAAAGCTTTAGCGGTGGCCTTTCGCCAATTATTCACGCTCTCACCTTTCATCTGCGTGTAGCTCGCCAAAATAACTTGTTGGTTATTTACTGCGATGGTGGTTGCATTGATTATCCCTTGGCGCATAACTGCAATAACGGCCACTTTGTATGCGTCAAGTAGTTCTTGCATTTTTTTGTTCTCATTGGCGTTGCAGTCCTTTGCTATTTTGAAAAGTTCTTCAGGGCGCACTTCTTTGATGGAGCGTGCCGTTACATTAACTAGTTCCTTAATTAGCTTTTTGTATAAAAAAATCAGTGCATCATTCTGCTGCAAAAGTATTTTCGTTAGTCGTTCCTCTGCGGTCATTGTTGTGGCATTTTTAAGTAAAAAGGTGGCGAAATGCGTTTTTATTCCGTCCTTGCTCCCTGGCTTTTTGCGCTCTTGGGGTGAGCGCTTGTTCATTGGAATAAGGTTGTTGCTTTTCTTCTTTGCCATATTGCTTTTTGTTTATATCCGCAACGAAATTAGCTTTTTGCGGTATTTTGTTGTGGCTTAACGGCTTATATCTGCTCTTGTTGGCCTTAAAACGTTACGTGTCCCGCCTTCTTCGGCACTTTTCGCTATAGGGTGAATTGCTTTAATTATCCCCCCCCACCCCGACATTTGCCCATAGGGGAATACAAAAAAAGGAGCGACCTAGAAAGGGCGCTCCTCCACACGAATAAAATGAAAGGGTATTAACGTCTTAACTCCACATAAAATGATGTGAAGTTAGACTTTTCCACTGATATAGTGTTTCCTTTTACTTTATAAAAAAATACTCAGATACAAAAAATCAATCTGAATTTTTTCGCTAGCAAAATAGCATGTGTCGAAAATACGGAAATAGGGGTCTCTAATTCGGACAAATCAAAGACAATGGTTAGCACGAAACTCCTTGGGCGACATAACCATGATTTCCTTGAACTTGCGGTTGAAGTGAGTCACAGTGTTAAATCCGCAGCAAAAGGCTATCTCCGATACGGAACGATGGGTGTTGCGGAGCATTTTGCATGCTGCCTCTATCCTCAGATGGGTGAGATATTGGAATATGGTTTCGCCAGTTTCTTCCTTAAACTTCCTACAAAGAGCGGTTTCGTTGGCACCGAGCGTGGCAGAAAGGATGGGCAAGCTGATGTCGTTGCGATAATGTGTTTTGAGATATTGCTTGCATTTCTTCACGATAATCCCGAGACTTTCCCTTTCGGGTGATTCGCTGAGACGACTGATAGTGGTGCCTCGTTCTAGTAGTCTGCCCAACTTGTCGAGCAGTTGGAGCAAGCAACATAGCCGATCGATGCCCTTTGTTTGATGGATGGCAAGAAATTGCTCCATCAAAGGTATGTAGCCTGGATGAGGCTCAGTGAAAACTTCTTCATGCTGGTTGGCATGGAAGAGTAAGCCGCCTAAGGATTTCTGAAGCAAAGATTCAACAAAATGGTAGTCGCCGATGTTGTGCATCTCCTTTGGAAAAAGGTCCTGCTTGAATTGTATCAAGATGCCCTTGCAAGGAGTCTCTCTGTAAGCTGCAATTTTGTGTGGCAGGTTGGCACCCAGCAGTAGAGCGTCTCCTGGGGTATAAACGTGCAATACATCAGCCACGGTAATAGTAGCCTTCCCCTCTTGCAGAAACATCAACTGATAGTCTTCGTGGCTATGGTATCGTTCGTATGCGTGTTGAGTGTAGTCGTCCATTTGTGTGCCAAGACTGTTGTAGGCGGAGCGGATAGATGATTTTCCGTCATATATGATTTCTCTGTATGTAAGTTTTTGCTGCATGGCAAATATGCGTAATATTTTTGCAAAGATACGCAAAGTTATTTAGAAGGCAAACCTGTACCTTTGCACCTGTTAAACAATAATGGGTGGTTCTAATAATTCCTATTTCAGAATAGTAGAATTCTAAAATCAGAATTTTTAGAACCACTCTAATATTATAAATGGTAAAGAAATGAAAACAATAGACATTACGACAAGCGTATCTGTCGAACTCTTGGCAAGGGCGCAAAAGAATCTTAAGTTAGCTTTTAATGGTCATGTGGGCACCCACTTCGACGTGATGAACAAGGATTTTCCCTTAGAGTATATGGACTTGGATGCCGTCGTGTTCGATGTGGCGGATTGTGTAAGGAACGGAATTATCGGTTTGGATGACATTGACCTAAGCTGGGTGAAAGATGGTATGTTTGTTGCCTTCCATACTGGCTTTATCGAGCAAGAGGGTTATGCTACCAAGCAATACTTCTCTCTTCACCCTCAGCTTTCTATGGACTTGATTCATTCCTTGCTCGATAGGTGCGTCAGCATCATCGGCGTAGATTTCGCTGGCGTGCGCCGTGGCAAGGAGCATACTCCCACCGACCAAGTATGTGCCGACCGCGGGACCTTCATCGTGGAGAATCTTTGCAACCTTTCGAAAATATTGGACGGCAAAAAACAGGCTGTCTGCAAGATAGGTACCTATCCCGTCAAGTTTGAGGGACAAACTGGTCTGCCTTGCCGGGTCATTGCTAGAGTGGAGAAATGACTCTGTTTAGGGTGGTTCTATAAATTAGCTTTGTCAGAGTTTGGTGCTTTTTTCGTCCATTTTTCTTGTGAACGAAGGAGCATAGCGGGCTATGTGACTGAATGAACAAGCAAAATGGGCGAGAAAGAGCACCGAAAGATGATAAAACACCAAAGAACTGAAACATTAATTAAAAAGGTGGTAATTTATAGAACCACCCTTTATCACGTTTTATCTTCTTCATTCATTATTCCTTTAAGTAGGACTTTCTGCTCGACTTAAACGCTTAATGTGGTGAGCGTGCACCAATTGAAGGTAGTGCGTGCATCAACTGAAGGTAGCACGTGCATCAGTTGGTGGCAGCACGAACACCAATTGGTGCACGCCGATATGAGTCGCGGTTTATAGTCATTTTAAATGCTAATTCAGCTTTTCTCTGAACCGAGGATTACTCCGATATCGGAATGTAGATTGTCTAAATGGAGAAGTCTTAAGGGTGGTTCTAATAATTCTGAAATAGGAATTTGTATGCTATCGGGAGTGTATTTTTGAAAGTAAATGAGGGAGCATAGCGGGCTATGTGACCGAATTTACTTTCAAAAAGACGCTTCCGAGAGCGTACAAATTACATTTCAGAATAGTAGAATACTAAGAATTTTTAGAACCACCCTTAATTGTGATGGAGAGGATGAGCAGTTAGTTTAAAGATAGTAACCTATAGCCCCCTCCTTAAGTGAAAAAGTCGTGACATTAATTATAATGTGCGCTACTCTTAAATCGGTAAAATGGAATAATGTAAGATTTTTATTGTAAAAACTTTCATTTTGTTTGTTTGTTACAAAATAATGCTTTACATTTGCAACTGAAAAAGTAATAAGTAGTTATGACACACTTTAGCTCAGCACATAATTTGTATTGGTGGCGTTGCTTACTTCTCTCTCAGTCGTAAGTTTGACTACTCATACCTAAACTTGAATGCCATAGTTGATTATGATATTTCAGAACGGCCCGTCAAATCTTACGACGAGGCCGTTTTTTTAATACTCTTCACTACAGGGACAAATCATTCAACAAAGGTGCATTTATGCGCCATGAGATAATACGATTCCACAACCTGAAAAAAATGACAGCAATGAATAAATTTGAAGTAACAGACAATGGCTATTTTGGTCGCTACGGCGGCGCTTATATCCCCGAAATACTCCATAAATGTGTGGAGGAGTTGCGACAGAATTACCGAAAAATTCTTGATGATAAAGAGTTTAAAGAAGAGTTTAACCAAATTCTTCGCGATTATGTAGGGCGTCCCTCACCGCTCTATCTCTCAAAAAATCTCAGTCAGCTGCACGGCTGCAAAATTTACCTGAAGCGTGAAGATTTAAACCACACCGGAGCGCACAAAATCAACAATGCAATTGGGCAATTATTGCTGGCCCGTCGCATGGGTAAGAAACGCATTGTGGCCGAAACGGGGGCTGGACAACACGGTGTGGCCACCGCCACGGTTTGCGCTTTGATGGGCATGCCTTGCGTGGTGTATATGGGAGCGCTCGATGTGCAACGTCAGCGCCCGAATGTCGAGAAAATGCGTCTGCTGGGAGCCGAAGTGGTGCCTGTAGAAAGTGGCAATAAAACGCTGAAAGATGCGTGCAATGAGGCCATTCGCGATTGGTGCTGCCATCCCGACGACACGTTCTATTTAATAGGTTCCACGATGGGTCCGCACCCTTATCCCGACATGGTGGCTCGTTTGCAGAGTGTAATCAGTGCCGAAATACGTAAACAGTTGCAAGAAAAAGAGGGGTGTCCCACTCCCGATTATTTGGTAGCTTGCATTGGGGGCGGATCGAATGCTGCTGGCACCATTTTCAATTTCCTCAACGACGATGAGGTGAAGATTGTGTATGCCGAGGCCGGTGGCATGGGTGTGGAAACGGGAAAAACAGCGGCTACGCTCAGCATGGGCCAAGAAGGCGTGCTTCATGGTTTCCGCTCCTTGGTGATTCAAGATGATGACGGACAGATTGTGGAGCCGTACTCCATTTCGGCTGGTTTAGATTACCCCGGCATCGGTCCGTTGCATGCCCATCTAGTGAAAACGGGTCGTGCACAGGCTCTTTCCATTAACGACGATGAGGCCTTGGCCGCAGCCTACGAACTCAACCGGTTGGATGGCATTTTGCCAGCCTTAGAGTCCGCCCACGCTTTAGCAGCCCTTCATCGCTTGCAGTTTGCGCCTACCGATGTGGTGGTGGTAACACTTTCAGGGCGTGGCGATAAGGATATGGAAACCTATCTCAAACACGCTCCAGCGGGTGATTGTCCCACTGATTATGAAGAAATTAGAAAACATTTAAAATAAATTCTCACCCCAATCTTATGTTTCATTTCAAAGTAAAGAGCATTCCCCTTCCAGGCGATTTAAGCACTCCTGTTAGCACTTATTTAAAGGTGCGCGACCTCTTCACACAGAGCGCTTTGATGGAAAGTTCCGACTATCATGGGGGAGAAAACAACAAGTCGTTCATTGGCCTTGAGCCCTTGGCCTCCTTTAGCGTGAGCCACGGTGAAGCGGTGATGGTTTATCCTGACCAAACGCAGCAGAAGCGTAAACTTACCGAGGATTATTCGGTGGCCGAAGCCTTCGATGAGTTTATCAAACTTTTCGATGTACAAGGCGAAGACAGCGCCTACTGCGGACTCTATGGCTACACCTCATTCAACGCCGTGCGCTATTTTGAAAACATTGCGGTGAAAGATAGCAAAGAGAGCAAGAATGACGCCCCCGACATACATTACATCCTTTATAAATATCTGCTAGTGTTCAATGATTTCAGCAGTGAACTCAAACTCATTGAAATGCTTGCAGAGGGAGAAGAAAGTCGTGCGAAGCAGATTGTGAATGCAGTGATGAGTCGCAATTACGCCACTTACGATTTCCACGCAGTGGGCGAAACCACTTCTCCGCTTACTGATGAACAGCACAAGGCCAACATTCGCAAAGGAATAGCCCACTGCAAACGCGGCGATGTGTTTCAAATTGTGTTGTCGCGTCGATTTATTCAACGATATGAGGGCGATGATTTCGAACTCTATCGTGCGCTTCGTCGCATCAACCCCTCGCCCTATCTGTTCTATTTTGATTTCGGTGGCTTCCGCATCTTTGGTTCCTCTCCCGAAACGCATTGTCGCATAGCCGACGATGGCATGGCTTATATCGATCCCATTGCGGGCACCACTCGCCGACAAGGCAATTATGAGGCCGACATGCAAGCCGCAGCCTCTTTGCTTGCCGACCCCAAAGAGAATGCCGAACACACCATGCTAGTAGATTTGGCACGAAACGATTTAAATCGACATTGCACGGGGGTGGAAGTGGAATTTCTGAAAGAAACTCAATTTTATAGTCACGTCATCCACTTAGTGAGCCGAGTGCGTGGACGCGTTCGTCCCGGCACCAATCCCATAAAACTTTTGGCCGACACCTTCCCAGCAGGCACGCTTAGCGGCGCTCCCAAAGTGCGCGCTTTGCAACTCATTAGCGAATACGAGCCCCACAATCGGGGAGCCTATGGCGGGTGCATCGGTTTCATTGGGTTGAATGGCACGCTCAATCAAGCCATCACCATTCGTTCGTTCGTCAGCCGTAATGGTGAATTGTGGTTTCAAGCCGGTGGCGGCATCGTAGCCGCTAGCAACGAAGACTATGAATTGCAAGAAGTGAACAACAAACTCGGCGCATTGCGCAAAGCCATTCTATTAGCCGAAACAAAAAAGACAACATTATGAAAGTGGTATTGATTGACAACTACGACTCGTTCACCTATAATCTCTTTCAGTATCTAGAGGAGGAAGGAGCCGAGGTAACGGTGGTGCGCAATGATAAATTCCAGATGGAAGAACTTGCCACGTATGACAAAATTGTGCTCTCTCCAGGGCCGGGCATTCCTTCTGAAGCCGGATTGCTAAAACCTGTGATTGAAACCTACGCACCGCTAAAGCCCATTTTGGGCATTTGCCTAGGTGAGCAAGCCATTGGTGAGGTGTTTGGCGGCACGCTCTACAATTTGCCGCAAGTGTTTCATGGGGTGCAGACACCGGCTCACATTGTGAAAGACGATTATCTATTCGAGGGCTTGCCCAAAGACCTTAAGGTGGGGCGCTACCACTCGTGGGTAGTGAAGCAAGAAGGGCTGCCTTCTTGTTTGGAGGTGACCGTTGTGAGTGATGAGGGACAAATAATGGCTTTACGCCACACCGTTTACGATGTGCACGGCATACAATTCCATCCCGAGTCGATACTTACCCCCGATGGCAGACAAATAATCAGAAATTTTGTAAGACATTGACACCATTATGAAAGATATACTTGTAAAACTCTTTGAGCATCAAACACTTCAGCGCACCGAGGCTCACGACGTGATGTTGGGAATGGCCGACAAAGCGTATCCCGAAGCGCAGGTGGCCGCCCTGCTAGCGGTTTATCGCATGCGCGACATTCACGTAGATGAGTTGCTCGGCTTCCGCGATGCCCTTATCGAACGAGCTGTTGAAGTGGATTTAAGCGAATTTAAACCACTCGACATTGTGGGAACGGGCGGCGATGGCAAAAACACATTCAACATCTCCACCTGCGCTTGTTTCGTAGTGGCTGGCGCTGGCTATAAAGTGGCCAAGCACGGCAATTACGGCGCTTCATCGGTGAGCGGAGCCAGCACGGTGTTGCAGCATCATGGGGTGAAGTTTACGAACGATGCCGACCAGTTGCGTCGTAGCATCGACCAATGCGGAATGGCCTATTTACACGCCCCCTTGTTTCATCCAGCCTTGGCTGCCGTGGGCCCATTGCGTAAGGCGTTGAAGGTGAAAACTTTCTTTAATTTGCTCGGTCCTCTCGTCAATCCTTCTCACACTGCTTACCAATTGCTAGGTGTGGCCAATCTGCAGCAAATGCGTCTTTACACGAACACCTTGCAGCAAATGGGCATTGGTTTTACCGTGGTAACGAGTTTAGACGGTTACGATGAAATCTCTCTCACCAATAGTTTTAAGGTGATGTCTAACCACACAGAGAGCATTTTTACTCCCTCGCAATTGTCATTCGACGTGGCTCCGTCTCAATCTCTTCATGGGGGTGAAACCATCAGCGATGCCGCTCAGGTGTTCGATAACGTGCTTCGTGGCACGTCCACTCCTTTCCAACGAAATGCCGTGATTGTAAATGCAGCTTTTGGCATTAACACTATCTGCCCAGAGAAGAATATTGAAACTTGTGTGGAAGAGGCTCGTGCCTCCTTGCTCAGCGGAAAAGCTTTGAAAACATTCCAACATTTTGTGGAGTTAAACTCTTAGACTATGGCTACTATTCTCGATCAAATAATCGTTACCAAACGCCAAGAGGTGGAGGCCGCTCAACAGGTTGTATCTTTGGCGGAATTAAAAGCCCAAGTGAAGGATTTGCCCGCAGTGCATAGCCTTCGTTGTTCGCTTCAGTCGCATCGAGGCGGCATCATCTCAGAGTTTAAGCGCCGTTCTCCCTCGAAGGATTGGATTAATCGCACGGCGCAGGTGGCTGAAATCATTCCCGCCTATCAAGCAGCGGGAGCGGCGGCCTTATCCATTCTTACCGATACCACTTATTTTGGCGGCAGTTTGCAAGATGTGAAAGACGCTCGGCCGCTAACCACGTTGCCCATCCTTCGCAAGGATTTTGTGATAGGTGAATATCAACTCTATGAAGCTCGTGTGGCTGGCGCCGACGCTTGTTTGCTCATTGCCGCTGTGTTGGGAAAAGAACGCTGCAAGGAGTTGGCGCAAGTGGCACATGAATTGGGGCTGGAAACCATTTTAGAGGTACATTGTGCGGAAGAATTGGAGGCTTGTTCTGAACACATTGACGTGCTTGGCGTGAACAATCGCAATCTCAAATTATTTAAAACCGATACGCAGATTTCGGAAGAACTTTTTCCCTTGCTTCCTAGTGGACCGTTACCCATTTCAGAGAGTGGCTTGCTGCAAGCCTCCAAGGCTCAACGCCTGCAACAAGTGGGTTATAAAGGTTTTTTGATAGGGGAGGCGTTTATGAAAACATCTAGTCCAGGCGATGCCTTGGCGCAATATATAAGCCAATTGTTATGATTATAAAAGTTTGTGGATTACGCGATGCCGAAAACATTCGCGAAGTGGAGCAAAGCGGAGCAATTTGGTTTGGCTTCATCTTTTATCCTCGTTCGCCTCGCTATGTAGAAACGCCGCCCGCTTATCTTCCCGCTTCGGGAAAAAGGGTAGGGGTTTTTGTTCATCCGCAATTTCGCGAGGTGGTGGAGCATGTGCGCGATTATGGATTGCAAGCTGTGCAGTTTCACGGAAAAGCGTCGCCCGAGATGTGCCAAACTTTCCGCGATCGCGGACTGACCGTTATTCGCGCTCTTCCCGTAACAGATGCTTTTGTTTCGGAAACAGCGCAATACACGGGAAAGGTGGACTATTTCCTTTTCGACACCCCCACGTTGAAGTTCGGCGGAAGTGGACGTAGCTACGATTGGTCATTGCTTCATCGCTATCCTGGCCCCACGCCCTTTTTGTTGAGTGGTGGGCTGTCTCCGCAGTCGCTCGAATCGCTGCGCCAATTCGCTCATCCTCAACTCGTGGGCTACGATCTCAATAGCGGTTTTGAAATAGCTCCAGCTTTGAAAGACGTGGCCGCACTGAAACAATTTATTGAAAATTTAAACGACGAATAACCATGACACGAATTAATACTCTTTTTAATCAAAAGCACGAGGGCATCCTTTCTGTTTATTTCTGTGCCGGACATCCCTCGCTCAATCAAACGCTTCCCACTTTGCAGGCTTTGCAAGACGGCGGAGCTGATATGGTGGAGATTGGCATTCCCTTCAGCGACCCTCTGGCCGACGGCCCTACCATTCAGGCGGCGGCCACGAAGGCTTTAAAGAATGGCATGTCGGTAAGCACGCTTTTCGAGCAATTGCGTAATGTGCGTCAAACCATTCATCTGCCGCTCATCCTTATGGGCTATCTTAACCCCATCCTTCATTATGGCTTTGAGCGTTTTTGTCAACAATGCCAAACGGTGGGGATTGACGGACTGATTATTCCCGATTTACCTTTCGATCAGTTTAAAGATGAATATTTGGCAATTACTCAGAAGTATGGCTTGGGGGTGGCGTTCCTTGTCACTCCCGAAACTTCCGAGGCACGCATTCGTGAAATCGACGCTCACACCGAGGGCTTCATTTATGCCGTTAGTTCGGCCTCAGTCACTGGGGCTCAACAGTCTTTCTCCGACGCAAAGCAAGCCTATTTTAAGCGTTTGCGCAACATGCAACTCAAAAATCCCTTGTTAGTAGGTTTCGGCATTTCCAATCGGGCCACTCGTGAAGCGGCTGAGGCTTACACTTCGGGCGTGATTGTTGGCTCTAAGTTTGTTACTCTTCTAGAGCAATCTTCTAGTCCTGCTGAGGCTGTGACTAAACTTCGTGATTCTTTGAATGCGTAAGATTGAAATTTCTATTTTCTCAAATCCGCTTTAGGGTTAAATGATAGTGAGATGTTTTTATACAAAGATAGCCGGCTCATAATGAGTCGGCTATCTTCGTTAAAATATAGTTGTAATAAGAAAAATCGGAAAATTCTATTTTAGCACAGGTCTTACATAGAGTCCATCACATCTGTATGTTTCACCTACTAAACAACCGCTTTGAGCAACCTTTAGTCCATAGGCTTGCTGATAGGTAGACCTCATTGTAATTCCAAAAATTTCAGAAAGAGTTTCTGAAGTGTCTCCCGATGTTGAACTCCAATAATTATTATAAGGCATGAATATAGAACTGCTGTTCTTTTTGCTTGTAAATTCTATACCACTAATTGTCTTTCCGTTTGAGTCTTTACGGCTAGCTTCTTTTTGCGTTGTGCCATTAATCAGTTCTTCCATTTCTGACTTTGTTGGCATCTTGCAAAAATTACCCCATACCTTATAGGCTGCGTCTTCATCATCTACAAGTGTCTCTTGCTCGTCTTGATATTTTTCGCAATACCACCAACCCTTTTCTTGTCTGAACCAATGGAAATCGCTATAATTGTCTAAATCATAACTACCCTTTGTTGAGGTTTCAGCCCAAGCGTATTGGTTGCCGTTATCAGCTGCAACTGTTGCGCCTACGTTTGTGTCAGCCCAATATTTCGACAAACCAAGATCTACAAATTTATGGCCTTGAATGATCTTATAACCTCCTTGGTGCATTGTGCTTTGGGTGAGTGAGGCTATATAGATTTTTCCACGCTCAATGTCCATCGTTTTGGTCGATGTGCCAGAGCCCATTTTGCCTTTGCCTGGTGAAGTATATGCCAATTCCACGCTGAATTTGTAGTCGTAGCCTTCGGGCAGAGGAATATAAAACACGGCAGAGGTGTTGTATGTGCCACTTACGTTAATTGTGACCGTTTTGAGACTGTCGGGCACGTCTTGCAAATCTTCGTCCGATTCCAATTTAGGTTGCGAAGAACTCAAATCTACTTTGAAATCGCCGCAAATCTGTCTGTCGGCCGTGACGCTAAGGTAACCTGCCGAAGTAGGCATTTTGTCTATCTTTATGCACAGAATGCCTCCAAGGTGAGTGAATTTCGCCGTTGATTCATTGTCGGAGGTGGAAATCTTTGCCAACAGTGCGGGGCTTGCACTTATTTTTTGGTTATCTACCCCATCCGAATTGGTTGCAAAGTCAGTGTCCCATCCTGTGTATGTATAGGTTGAGGGAAGATGATACGTAAGTGTCGTTCCCGAGATTTTATGCTTTTTGTTGTAAGGATAAACAGCATACGCTCCGAGATCACCTTCAATTTCTCCCGAGAAAGTGGCGGTTAACATATTCGCGCTTCGGCTTTCTAGGGTGAGAGGATAAAGGCTTTCCGACTCACTTGCCAACACGCCTACTGTATCGTTCTTTTGCCAATAGATAGGTGTGTTCGATTTTAAGTTGGTGGCAAAGATTGCTCTCGTATCTTTTGTTTCATCCTCTACGCTACCCACCTTCAAACTGATGTTGTGGCGCAGTTTAGATTCTGCTTGTTGGTTGCTTTGAACCTCTTCATTGGAACATGAAGAAAGGAACGTTGCAGCTACTGCAAACGCTAGGCTAATAAATTTAATGTTTCTCATCACCAAGTCACAGTTTCAATGTCAGCTTCTTCAATCTCGTAGTCTCTGCTTTGTTTAATTTCTTCTCCGCTTTTCGCTAGAACACCCTCGCTTATCAAATTTATTACTTGACAAGAGGGAGCGTAGTAATTTTTGTTTTTTTTCTCCATGAACCTAAAAAAATATTTAATTAGTGCTTTATTCGATAGTTTTCTTTCTCCTAAATTCGCAATTTCATTTATCTGAATGCGATGTCGGTAATAACATTTGCTCCAACATTTGCGTTTAGTTTCTGCACGAGTGCGGCTCGCTGCATAAGCAGTTGCAAACGCAGGGCGGGCGAGTGCAGAGTGACATAGAGCGTTTGGTTGTAGATGACTAACTTCTCGGTCATCTTGGCCACGTCAGAGCCCACTACGTCTTCCCACGAATCGATTAATCGGTGCTCGTTAAGGGGCGTTTCAAGCTGCGACTGTCGCAGAAAACGGGCTATGACGTCGCCAATGTTTTCTTCTTTTCTGCGCTCCATCTTTATTCCGGTTTCTCTGCTTCAATTTTGGATAAATTGCCCACGATGGGAGACAGTTGCACGTGGGTGGTGCTCTTCTTGTTAAAGAGTTCGCCGCCTAGGTGTTCCACTCGTCCAAACTGGGCAAAGGGCAGTGATTGTGTGAGGTAGGTTTTGCTTTCGCTAAACACTTTCATCTCAGCTCGGCTTGGCACGATGTAGCGCAAATCTTCTTGCTCTTTCTTTGCCTTATTGTTCGCTTCGGTGTTGATGGCGGGCAGCGTTTTTTGGTCGGTTACGCTAAGGTAGAGCGGTGTGCCGGCAGGGTCGTCAATATCCACCATTCCTAGGTGTTTTGAGAAATTGCAGATTACTTGCTTGGTAATGTCGCCTTTCGGCTGAATGTCGAATGTGAAAACGTGGGTTTCGCTATAGCTTGAACCCTTAAAGAGTTGCAATAAGCCTTCCTCTTGAGTGTCGAGGTTGGCTAGCATCAGTTTCAGTTGTTCACCATCCTTCGGCATAAAGTCTGCTTGTCCTTTGGTGAGCAGTCCGCGGTTTTCGCGAATGTCGTAAATTTCGTTGGCAGTGAGTTCGGCCATTTTGGCGCTGCTGCCCGCAGAGAGAATTTCCTCTGTTTTGAAATCTGCTCCGTTTATGGTCTTTCCCTCAATTTTTGTGACAGAAGGTGTGGGCAGTTTTTCCTCGGTGTAGTTTACTTTATCGTTCACGGCAAGGAGACGACCATCAGGGGCGAGGGTTACGAGCGGAGCCGAAGTCTTCTGCTTCAACTTAATGCTATAGGCTTTCGTTGGGTCGGCCACGCCATAGGTGTAGAGCGTTACGTCGTTAATGTTCCATACGTCGTATTCCGTCTGCGGCACATCTTTCAGTCGCAAATAGCGCTCGGCGTAGTTGCAGTATTCACCGGGAGTGAAATGGGTGCGAGTGGCGCTTACCACCACACGCAAACAAGTGTTTGGCAGAAAATAGGTGATGCCTTCGTTGGTGATGCCAGGCTGATAAGTGTTTACTTCTGTTTGTGCTAGGACGGTGAGGCCTAGCATCATTTGACTTATGAGGAGTAGAAATCGTTTCATTGGGTAGAAAGTGGAATAAAGCGAGATTAATCGTTGGGTGAGGTGAGCGCCTTGAAAGCTTGAGGCAGATAGGTAATGAGGTCGGAGGCTGTGAGGCTGTGTTCGCCTAAGGCTTCAGCGGCCAAATCACCTGCCAGTCCGTGCAGATACACACCCAAGCGGCAAGCCGACTCAGTGGGGTATTGTTGGGCTAGCAAAGCAAGGATTATGCCCGTTAGCACATCGCCGCTGCCGGCCGTAGCCATTCCCGAGTTGCCTGTGGTGTTGAAATAAACGTGTCCTTGGGGCGTGCAAACTGCGGTAAAGTGGCCTTTCAAGCAAATAAAGAATTTGTGTTGTTTGGCCATATTGATGGCTTCGAGCAGAATGCTGTAGGAGTCGGCGTTGCAAATGCCCAATCGTTGCATTTCTTTGGCATGAGGCGTGAAGACAGTGCCCGCTGGTATTTGCGAAATCCACCCTTTGTGTCCGCCCAGAATGTTGATGCCATCGGCATCGATGAGTAAGGGGCAGTTAGTGTGACTGATTTGCTCAATAAAAGCCAACGCCGTGCGCTTGTCTGTGCCAATGGCGGGACCAATGGCCACCGCTTCATAGTGGTCGGCATTCTCCGTGCTAGAGAAAATGCGCTCATCCTCATCGTGACTTAACACGGCCTCGGGCACGGTTATTTGCAGAATGTCGTTGTTTTTTATAGGTGTGTGGATTGTCACTTTTCCTACGCCCGATTTCAAACAAGCTTTTGCTGCTAATACGGCCGCTCCAGCCATGCCATATTTACCGGCAATGAGCAAGGCATTGCCAAACGTGCCTTTGTGTCCAAAGGAGGGGCGATGCTTTAGCAGAGGTTGAATGTCGCTTCGATGCGTGAGGTGATAGGGGGTGGCGATGCTGTTGAGAAAATTCTCGTCGAAGTGCAACGGCAACACGTGCATCTGTCCCGTGTAGGTTTGGTTGTCGGCTAAAATAAGTGCCAACTTGGGCAACCCAATGGTGAGGGTGTGGGTGGCTTGCACAATGGCCGAGGGTGAATTGAAGGTGTTGTCCTCGCACATCAGTCCTGAGGGCATGTCGATGCTGACCACCTCGGCTTGGGCGGCGTTGATGAATTTCACCAAGGCCGCATAGCCTCCGCTGAGCGGCTTGTTGAGTCCCGTGCCAAACAGAGCATCGATAATCAATGCTTTAGACGATAGTTCGGGGGCTTCAAACTTCTGTTGCACCTCGGTAAACGCCACTTGCGGACACTCCGTTTGCAAACGCTCGGCATTGCAAGCGCAGTCGGCGCTTAGCGAATTGTTGGTGTTGAAAAGGAACACTTGAATGTTGCTATAGCCCGTAGTGGCCAACAGTCGAGCCAATGCCAAACCGTCGCCGCCATTGTTGCCCGGCCCAGAGAATATCACGATGTCTCTGTGGGTGGGCGGATAATGTTTGGTAATGAATTTGGCCACTTGCAAGGCGGCTTCTTCCATCAAATCGATGGAGGCTATATCGCGTGTTTGGATGGTTTTCGCATCCAATTCTTTCAATTGATGTGCGTTGAGCAACTTCATGTATCTTTCTTCTATCTAAGGAATGTAGGGGGTTGAGTGTGAATAAGTACCTGATGGCCAAACTTTTAGAATTTCCACCAAGGCTTTTTCTTTGTTTCGGGTTGTGCCTCGTTTAGCGTTGCTTGAATGTATTGTTCATAAGACATTCTCTTCGACACTAATTGGTAGATGGTGCCCCAGTCGGGCAGTCCGCCCACGTTGCGGTCGTCGATGAAAAGGTCGGCTTTGATTTTTCGGCTAAAATTGGCCACCCCTTGACGGTCGGCGGCGTCATCGTCTAAATCGGCATTGACGGCATAAAAGCGCACACCGCGTTCTTCACACCACTTCACGGCCTCTTCAAGAAGTTCGCCTTCGCGCACACTCCACAAAATGAGTTTGTGTCCATCTTTAATGAGTTGGCGCAAACTTGCTGTGGCAAAGGGAATTTCCTTGCCAATGGCAGGGTACTTGTGTTCCACAATCGTACCGTCGAAATCTACTGCTATGGTCATGATGCTGTGTGCGTTTTATGATTTCTTTTCGTATTCGTCGGCCAGTTTAAGCAAATACTGTCCGTATTGGTTCTTGGCCATTGGTTGTGCCTGTTTGCGCAATTGTTCGGGAGTAATCCACCCTTGCTTCAACCCAATTCCTTCTAAGCAAGCCACTTTCAACCCCGTGCGCTTCTCAATCACTTCAATGAAGGTGGAGGCTTCGCTCAAACTGTCGTGCGTGCCGGTGTCGAGCCAAGCAAAACCAATGCCTAGAGTCTGCACCATGAGCTGGCCGTCGTTGAGGAAACGCTGGTTTACGCTAGTGATTTCGAGTTCGCCGCGGGCTGAAGGCTGAATGTTTTTGGCCACTTCCACCACCTTGTTGGGATAGAAGTAGAGGCCCACAACGGCATAGTTCGATTTGGGCACTTGGGGCTTCTCTTCAATGCTGACGGCCTTGCCCGAGGGGTCGAATTCTACCACACCATAGCGTTCGGGGTCGTTCACACGGTAGCCAAACACGGTGGCTCGGTCTTCTTGCTCAGCCATTCTCACGGCTTCACGC
>CAVKKI010000025.1:0-18066 GCA_963656725.1 Oribacterium sp.
GGCGGTGTAGGCTCGCTCATCGCTTCCGTCACGTCGCACGCCATAGAGCTGAAAGATCGCTCATAAGGTAGAGCAGGGAGCGTTCATCGTGAAGAAGTTCGTTCGTTTGGCTCTTTTGAAAGAGGTCGAATGCTCTTTCGGGCGATATGTCAAGACGCTCTGCCAAAAGGCTGCAGATGCGTCCTATTTTCATCCAAAGTTGAGAATTTCTTAGCATAAGGCTTTTATTTTCTTATAGCGAGTTCGTTTAAAGGTTGAGCTTCAATAAAGTGAAGGCAATTGTCGAGCAAGCTTTGTGTGGTGAGACATATCTGATTGTTAGGCTGATGCTCGGAGAGTCTCTTCAGTGTTAATTCCATTGTAAGATCGCCATTCAGATAGTCTTCAATGGTGGTGATAACTCTGTCGTCGGCAATGCCTCCTTCTATGTAGTCAAACTGTTTCCATAATTCCTTCCCATTTCGGTTGTCTACGATGAAATTAAGCCACTCTTTGTTGTAGGCTTTAAACACTTTGCATCTTGCATTTTTCTGCACGTAGTCGTCGTCAAACTCGTAGATGTTGAGCCATTGTGGTAGACCTAAATTGACAACTCTGGTAGCCCAACTTGTGGCTTGCGTTTGGATGTCGGTGAGGTAGAAACCTTTGCCAAAATCAAGATTATCTCGTCCGATGTGGCATAAGGGCAACTCCACAATGTGCGTTGAGCCATGAAATAGTTTGCGCATAATTTCTGCTTTTTAGTCGTTAGCCTTCTTTTCCAAACGTTTAAGGGCTTGTAGCAAGTCGGCCACTACGTATTCTTTGCTTTGTGTGTGTAGGGCATCGAGACGGGTGGTTAGTCCGTGGATGATTCCCACGTTTTTCAATCGTTGGTACATTTCTTGACGGCTGCACCCTTCGGCGGCAGCTGTTAGATCTACGCACATTGCGGCAAAGGCAAGTGCTTTTGGAATTTCGTCTGTAGTCATTTTTGCTTATGGAGTAGGTTGCAAAGATAATGTTTTCTTTTTTAGAATGCCATAGCTAGCCTATTTTTCATTCGCCAAACGTTTGGTTTAACTGTACTAAAAAAAAAAGATTGCCAACCTTTAGCGTGTGAGGCTTGGGTTGGCAATCTTTGCGATGTGATTGTGCTTCAACGATGGTTTCTGTTGAGAGAAATGTCTATCGTTGAGGGTTGAGATTCAGAGAGGGGAGGTTGTTACTTCACCACCTTTTTGCCGTTGACGATGAGCACGCCGCGTTGCTTTTGGTTGGTGCGGATGCCGTGCAGATTGTAAACCTCGGTTGAGGTATCGGAGGCGTCGGCTTCGGCATCGTTGATGGCTGTGCGCATGATGCGAACCACGTTGGAGCCAACTTCACCATAGTCGGGGTAGATGGCTTTCACCTGATACTCGTAGTAGCGGCCGGGGTGGGGCACAGAGTCGGTGTAGGTGGTGGCATCGTTGCTGAGCGGAGCATCGTTGATGAGTTCGCCGTTGCAGTAGAGGTTGTAGCCCGTGAAGAAGCTAGCAGCTGCGGGTTCGCTTAACGTGGTGCCTTGCAAGGTGTTGCCCGTGGCCGTGTGGGTTGCAGGCGATTGCTTGCGGGCAGTTTGGTAACGCTCGGAACGGATGGCCTGCGTGGGAGCCTCCTTGGCGTTGTTGACGTAGGGCTGCAGGCAGACGCTGATGTTCCAGTTGCCCTCGATGTCGTTGTCGCTCAAGGTGGTCCAAGTTTCACCGTCGGTGGAGTAGAGGTTGCCCTTGCCGCCCTTAGCGGGCCCAGCATCGTAGCCCAGAGGCACGGTGATTTGGTTGTGCTCCACATAAATCACGGCACGAAGGCGCTTGCTGGCGTCGACGTGGAGGGGTTTGTCGAGGCGCACGGTGTTGAATGAGTATTGACGGAGGTCGTCAACGTATTTTTCAAACACGAGGTCCTTGTCTTCGTAGAGCATGACGTAGAGCACATCGGGCACTTGGTTGATGTAGAACTTCACCTCAGAAACGCTGAGCGAACTATAAGGTTTGAGTTCATCGGCTGTCCATTCGGCTCCGGCGTAATACTGTCCGCCGCTGGGCAGACCAGCGGCATTGGCGCACACGCCGTTGTGCCAGCGCAACTCGGTGACATCGCCAAGGGCGGGTACGCTCCATTCTAACACGTTGCCTTCGGGAGTGGCGTTGACGGTGAGTGTGCCAGGTTGCTGATGACCGTTGCTGTAGTTCACGGTCACGGTGGCGGCTTCACTCTTGTTGCTCACGGCCGACGAGGTGTAGTGTGCCACGGCTTGGTAGGTGTAGGTGCCGGGCAGCAGATTGTGGTCAGTGTAGCAGGGGCCGCTTACGGGGGTGTCGGTCAGGAGCGTGCCGTTGCGGTAGATGTCGTAGCCATACACGTTGTTGAGGGCTTCGCTGTTGAGCGTGAGTGCGTCGATGTAGTGAGCCGAGGGCGCACTGCTAACGCTGAGTTGGATGAACTTCACGTCGGCGGGTAAGGTGAGGCTGAACTCTTGCCAAGCCTCGCTCGTGGTGAAGTGTCCGCGGTTGATGAAGTCGGCTTGGTTGCTTGTGTTGCTTGAGGTGAGCACTTGCAGTTCGCCCTCGCCGTCGGCGGTGGCGTCGGTGCGAGCCATGAAACTGAAGGTGAAGGGTGCGCTATAGCTTGTGCTGACGGGCAGTGTGAGGCAAGCCTTGGCGTCGGCTTCAGCACGCAACGACTGCGAGCCTTGCATGGCGTCGGTGGCGGTGAGCGTGAAGAGGTTGCCCTCGTTCACCCATCCCTCTTTAGCGAAGGGCTCGCCCACATTGCCGCTTTCAAAACTTTCGTAGAGATCGGCGTTGAGTGTGGTGGGGTTAATCATGGTGACGTTCACGTCGTAACCGTAGGAGGTTTGACGTGCCTTCACATCGCAAGGAGCGTCGCCTTCGCCAGCTTCGTCAATGGTTAGCGCGATGGGAGCGGTGCGCTCAGAGGTGGTGCCGTCGATGTATTGCGTTTCCACCTCAAAGCTATAAGTGCCCGGAGTGGTTTGCTTCCAACTAAAGGCGCGTTGCTCAATCGGAGAGTCGTTTAACTTTTGGCCGTTGCAATACACGTTGTAGCCAGCCAATCCTTTCACGGAGTGAAGGTCGAAATAGAGGTAGCGTGTGCCCGTGTTCTCTTGCAAGCCGAGGGTGAGCAGGTTGTAGCCTTCGGCGGTGTGCAGAATGCTCATGCCGCCTGCTGAGGCCGACTCGTCGGGGGTAATGGGGGCATATTCGTCGATGCTGGTGTGCCAAAGCAAATTGCTGGTGGCGTAATCGTAGGCACAGAGTTCGTAGCGCTTGTTGTAGCCTTGCTCAAAGGTGTAGAGCACACCATCGTAGTAGGCCGAACCTGCAGCGCCCTTCAGCACGGGGCCGTTGCCCAGTTTGGCGCCACGCAGCGAGGTGTAGATGCTGCTTTCCCAGTCGCCCACTTCAAAACCGCCGCGTCCGTCGTCGAGCGTGGGGATGTAGGCAATGTGACGACCAATTTCAGAGATGGAGATTTCCTCGCCCAACTCTTGCTTGTCCATATCAATTTCATAGAGTGTAGAACCGTTGGCGGTGGCGTAGAACTTATTGCCATCGTAAACCAAATTGCGGAAACCGGTGGTCAGCGTGCTAGGCACGGCCATGGTGAAACTGGTGTCGAAGGTGCCGTCCATGAGGTAGCGGTTGATTACACCCGTCACGGCGTATTTCGTGGTGTAGATGTAGCGTCCGTCAGTGGCAATGCCCATTTCGCCAGTGAAGGCGCTCTTGAATTGGCCAACGTAGTCGGGGCGTCCCTGCGGTGTGATGTTGGCCTTCGGGGTGAGGTCTTGAGGCAAGGTGAGCGGTTGGGCAATGGGCAAACTCCAGCGCAAGTGAATTTGGCTGTTGCGCTCCACCGTGCCGTTGAGCGTGGTGGGAGCGAGCGGAGCATTGAGGGTGATTTTCTCTACCGTCACGGCTTGGCTAGCGTCTGACTCTGTGCCGCCTTCGTAGCTAGAAGCCACGGTGTAGGCGTAGGTGCCGGCCTCGGTGAGTTCATCGGTGTAGGTTTGAGAAGTAGCTGTGCCGAGAAGTTGGCCGTTGCGGTAGATGACGTAGCCCTTGGGGGCGGTTTCGGTGTAGTCGGCCACGGGAGAGAGGTGAGCCGCTACGTTGAAGTTGGCGTTTTCAAAACCAACATACGAGGCGGGGAACCACTGCTTGCCGTCGTCGCTCATGAGGTTGCTCTTACCTTCCACCACGGTGCCGTTGTTGATGCCCATGGGGTTGATGTTGGCGTCGTGCGAAATGAGCAGCGTGACGTAGTAGGTGCTGCCGCGCTCAATGGTGACGGGTTTGCTCAGCGCAAATTGGCTAAACTCGCCGTAGTGAACGGCATCGGGGTCGATTTTCTGCGTAGAAACCGACTTACCGTCTTTATAAATGCGCACGGAGAGCGAGGTGACGCGTTCTTTGATGAAGGCTTGCACCGTGTCGAGCTGCATGCCGCGATAAGAGGCGAGGTCGTCGGCGTCGAGGGCAATTCCAGCAAAGAAGTAGCCGCCCTCGGTCATGCCGATGGCATCATCGCTTGTGGCGTTGTCGTAGCGCAAGGTGGCGGGTTTCTTTAGCAAGGCGGAGGGTGTGTCCCAAGTGAGCTTCACGTCTTTGTTGAGCGAGAGGCTGGCTTTGACAGAGGTGGGAGCAAAGTAGGGTTCGCCCACCTTTATATACACCAGAGCCGTGTCGCTGAGCGAAGAGGCTTCCTCACCATAAAGAGCTTGCACGCTATAGGTGTAGGTGCCGCGCACGAGCAACGAGTCGGTGAAAGAGGGGACAGTGGTTTCGCCTACCTTCTTGTCGTTGCGGAACACGGCGTAACCTGTGGGCTGCGAATTAGCGTTGGCTTGCCAACTCAGTTC
Source organism: Oribacterium sp. (assembly GCA_963656725.1). GTDB lineage: Bacteria > Bacteroidota > Bacteroidia > Bacteroidales > Bacteroidaceae > Alloprevotella. The sequence continues at coordinate 4,910 of CAVKKI010000025.1, forward strand.
GGCAGAAGAAATGCCTTTGGCTACGGCCTTGAGTTGAACGGGACGCGGACGAGCCGCAGCTTGCGTGGCGGTGAGCGAAAGGGTGATGTCGGAGTTAGAAAGTTCGGGTTGCGAGGTGAAATGCAATGTGGTGGTGTGCGTTTGGTTGAGTTCCACATTGCGTGCGTCGAACTGCACCTGAATGTCTTGCTTCTCGCCTGCCTTAAGCGTGGCGGTGAGGGGCGAGGCGCTCACCCAGGGGTCGATGTCGGCCAGGTTGTAGACGAAGATGCGAGCAGGCGACTGTTGCAGAATGCCCACTAGCGAAAGTTGGCCATTGATGAGCGCAGTGGTGGTTTCCAATCCGCCCAAGCGATTCTCGCCCATGGTGAGTGAGCCCGTCTTGTAGTTAGGAATGTCAACGGCAGAGTGTTCCACCTTCGTTACACGGCGGTTGTTGAGGTCGTATTGCACGATGCTCACCTTGTCGATGGTGTTGAGGCCCGAGGTTTCAAGGTTGCTCATCCAAAGATAGGGGCCACCAGGAGTGATGTTGTCGAAGGCCGTGCCAAACACGCTCATGCTGCTCGAAGCATTGAGCTTGTAGAAGGCCAACGTTACCTCGCCCTTGCGGTTGACGCGTCCCATAGTGTTGTAGTCGCCCACCCAAAATTCATCGTTGCGGGGGTCGTGAGCAATGTGCGTTACGCAAAGGTCGGTCTCGGTGGGGATGTCGATGGTGGTGACGAGACGCTTGTTGCGCAGGTCGAGTTGGAAGATGCGGTTCTTGCGGTCGGAGGCGTAGAAGTAGCGACCGTCGAAGGCAATGTCGTTTACGGCATAGTACATGCCGGGCACGGAGAATTCCTCCATGAAATGGCCGTTGCGGTCGTACTTATAGAATTTACCGAGGAAGAAGTGAGACGAGGTGTAGAAGTTTTCACCGTCGAAGGCTACACAACTTTGAATGTCGCCCGAGGCATCGAACGATTGGCTCACCTCCCAGCGGTGGTCGGTGGTGCCGCTGCCGTTGGCGGGAGTGGGGTAGAGGTCGAAACGCACGTCGCCATCGCCTTTGTTCTCAATGGTGAGGGTGCGAGTGGTGAGGGCTTCGAGGGCCGTTTCTTCCTTCACTTCTTGCTCAGAGAAGGTGAGCATGGGACGTGTGAGGTTGGCGGTGAATGAAGCTGGGCCGTCAGCGGTGAGTTGCCACTCTGCCTTATAGTAGTTGCAGCCCTCGGCTTCGGCAGTCACGGTGTAGATGCCTTCCTCCATGCGAGGCAGGGAAATGAGTCCGTTAGCATCGGATGTGGCAGTGTAGATGGCGCCGTTGTCGGCTTCCAATCTCATGCTGCAATTGGCCACGGGCTGGCCGCCCTGCGTGGTGTGAAGGGTGACGGCGTGAGTTTGCGGATTCCAAATCTTCACGTCATCAACAAACCAGTAGTTGATGTAGCGCGAATCGTTGCCGTAGGCTCGGAAGCGCACTTGGAAGAAGTGGTTGCCGTTGAGGTAGGGATCAAGGCTAAATTCGTAGGTGCGCCAATCGTAGGTGCCTTCGTCGGTGAGCAAAGAGTCGATTTTTTGCCACGTCAGGCCGTTGTCGGTGGTGATTTCGGCCAAAAGCACACCGCCCTTGTATTTGCTGCTATTGTCCAGGCGCACTTGGTAGCGCAGCGTGGTGTTGTCGGGGGTGAGGGTGCGGAGTTCGCGGGTCACTAGGCTCTGCGAATATTTTCCTAGGCTAGAGTAGGGGTAGCAGGCGGAGAAGTCAACAAGGCCATAGGCGTAGTAGTCGGTCTTCCATTTATTTTCTTCGCCCTTCGCCTCTACAGGGCGGCTCCAAAGGGTGGAATCGATGCTGTTGTCGTCGAAATCGTCGAAGAAGGGAAGCAAGCGCACGTCGGGCACCTCCACGCTGAGCGGCTCGGATGTTTCGCCCACCGACTGGTCGGTCATTACGCTCTGCACGGTGTAGGTGTAGGTGTCGTAATCGGGCACGGTGTCGGTGACGTAGACGCTGGTGATGAGGTTCTTATTTACCTTTTCGCCGTTGCGCAACAGGTTAAAGCCGGCTAGCTTTGTTGCGGCGCTGGCGCTGCGAGCAGCGATGCGAGGACGCACGTTGTTGGTGCCGATGAAAATGTCGTCGAGCATGAACATAAACGCTTCCACAGAAACGCAGTTGATGCAAACATATTTAGCCTCTTTGGGAATGGTGTATTCAAAGAGCGTCCAGGCAGTGGGGGCTTCCTCGTAGTCGCCTTTCTGCACGAAGGTGAAGTCGGAGGGGCGAGTGCCGGTGGTGGAGTAGCCCACCTTGAAGCGCTCTTTGCCCCAAGTGTCTTTGTAGGTTTTGGCTCGGAAACTCAGTTTGAAATCCTCGTCAAAACTCAATCGAGGCGAAATGAGATAGTCGTTGTTGCCCTTGTCTACGGTGAAGTCCACAAGCATTTTGTTGCCCGAGAAGGGAGCCATGTCGGGGTAGGTGGCTGTGGAAGGCGAGGTTTTCGAGGGGTTGAACACGATGAAGGCCATCTTAGACCCTTGGTTGGGGAACGAAGCCGCCGTCCAGGTGTAGGTGGAGGCGTTGTCGGCGTCGATGTATTGCCAACCGATGGTGCCGGAAGAGTTGATGGCGAAGTCGGCATGTCCTTCAAAATCATCGAAAAAGCCGTTGATGGTTTCGGGATTGTTCCAGCGCAGGGTCACGGCCTTGTCGTTGACCGATGTCAGTTCGGGAACAATCTTTGCCAGCTCTGCTGCCTTGGCCGAACGGCTTGCCGTGGTGAGGGCTGCGGAGGGGGTGGCATACTTTTGCGTAGCAGAGGGCGCGGCCGCCACTTGCGGCTTCACCTTCTCGGCTTGCTGCGCCCACAGTGGGGCGGTGAGCAGAGCGAGTATGCTGAAAAGAATATGTCTCATTGGGTTTTGCTTTATTTATATAAGGTGTTGCACGATGCTTATCCTATATAATATATGTATAAGAGGGAAGCATCTGTGCAGAGGTTTTATTTCACAATGACCACTCCTTCATAGCCGTCCACTTTCACTGCAGCGCGTGGGGTGGTAGGCACGAAGCGTAGCAGCTCTCGGCCGTCGGTGGCATAGAGTGTAACCACTTGGTTGGGGGTGAGGCCAGCCAGTTGCACCAAGCCGTTTTTGCAGAGTGCACGAACGGGTGCTAGGCTCTTGCCGTTGGCGTTTATTTCGGTCACGGCTTCGGGGTTGTACTCGTAGAAGGCCGGTGTGGAGGTGTCGTAGTAGAGCAGTCCGTCGCCAGCCGTCACTTGCAAGCGGAAGCGTCCGTTGTCGAACTCATTCGCCTTGGTGGGACTGATAGTGATGTCTGTTTTGCTGGGGTCGTTGCTTGCCACGCCAGCGGCCAGAGTGTCGAGTTTCACTCCGTCGTTGTAGGTGAGGCTGAAGTTAGTGATGTTCACCATGCGTCCGCCAAAGTCGCACGTCATGCGCAGACGGCGGTAGCTCTTGCCCTTCATGTGCGAAGAGAGGTCTACGGTAGTTCCGTCAGAATTAACCGAGCTGATGCGCTGCAATTCGCCAATGCGTGTCCAGGTGCTGCCCCCATCGTTGCTGCCCTCTACGCTGAAGGTGGAAGAGCCGCGAGGACCGCCCGACTTAAGGATGTACTGAATGTTGGTGATGCCGTCGGGATAGTCGGTGGTGGTGACGGTGCCGCTGCCAGTGAAGCGCAACACGCCGGTGCCGAGTGTTACGTTGCCCACGGCCTCGTCCACGTCGCTTTCAGGAAGATATTTGGCGCTAGTCACCTTTTCGCTCGTTTCCTTAAAGAACTCGAGGTAGTATTTCGAAGCGTTCTCTACGGGTGTCCATTCCGCGTGCAAGTCGTCGCCCTGTCGGGTAAATTGTGTGATGACGGGCGTTTCAAGTCGTTGCGTGAGGATAACGCCCCATAGCCAAAGGGCATTCTGCATGCGCTCGGAGGTGCACACAAGGGCGGTGTAGACGTTCTGCCCGGCATAGTCAGACAAATCCACTTCGTCCACAGCCATTGTGCCGAATTGGTCGGCCAAAGAGAACGATTTCACTAAGTGAAAATCGCTTACGTTGCGCGATTTGGTAGAAACATACACGTCGAGTTTCTCCACGTAAGAGGGGTCCATCACGCCACGCATCACATAGATGGCACCTCGTTCGGGAATGGTCATTCTCTCAGAGATGAGCCAGTCGTTGGCGTTGTTCCAATAGTCGGCGTTGTAGACCATGGCTTGCTGACTTTTGTCGTAGGTCCAGGTGTTGGCGTCGTTATTTTCGTCCACAATGCGCCAGCGGCTGAAGTTTCCATCGTCTTCCGTTTCGTCGAAACTCAAATAATAGGGTGCGGTGATGGGCTTGTGCTCCGTAGTGACGGGCAGTGAAGCACCATAAACCGTGGTGCCGTCGGCTAAGGTGAGATAAGCACGCACGTAGTATAGACCAGCCTCTTCCAATCCCGTCAGCGTGGTTTCAATTTGGTCGGCCGTGGCCACGGCTAGGTGTTTGCTGTCGGAGGGGTTGAGCGTGGGCTCTTCCGTTTCGTCGCTCCAGCAAAAGCCCATTTCCTTAATCTCTTGCGTGGCTTTGCCTAGTTTAGCTTTCAACTTTACGCTAGAGTCGGTGATGTCGGCCAAATCAACGGGTTGCGTCAAAATGGAAGACTGCTCCGTTACGCCACCCTTCACTTGGAAGTAGACCATGCCGCCTTCTTCACGAATGTTGGTGATGGGGGTGCGCACTTTGTCGCCGTTCCAGTTTGAGTAGTCGGTCAGTTCGGTGGTGCCTGTAGTGCCGGGATAGGTGTCGCCCTTGCGGGTGTTGGTGTCGTCGATGCCATCGGCAGGTACGATGTAGAGGCAACGGTGAAGAGCGTTGTTGTTAGGTCCGTTCACGCTCCAATATTTCGTTACCATGTCGGCCGTGTAGTCGTAGTGATAAACGAGCAATCCGTGGTAGGGAATGTAAGCGTCCCATCCCGTTTGTTGACGGTTTTCAAACACATACCACTCAAAGCCCTTGTCGGCGCTGAGGTCAGGTTGTGCGTTGACGTAAGCAGCGGTGTTGTTGCTCACGGCGGGCAACGTCACGTCTTCAGCTTGATTAAGTTGCTTGAAGTCGGAAAGTTGCATCCAACCCATTTGCATGCGTTCAAAAGCCATCAGTCCGGCCGGCGTGCGGCTGTTGTTGTTGTAGCTGCCCGAGGCGTAAAGACTGTAGCCGCCCGGGTCGATGCCCATGCCGTTGTCGTAGTCATCGGTGTCGTACATGTCTTTCAGACCGAGAATGTGACCAAACTCATGCACGAAGGTTCCGATGCCGTCCATCTCGGTGCCAGAAGAGCCTACGAGTTCGGCCGACACGGAGTAGTTGTTCACGGTGATGCCGTCTATTTTAATTGATTGGTCCGCATCGTCAGTGATGAGTCGGTAAGAGTGGGGCCACATGTCTTTTTCATCGCCCGATGAGGCTTGGCTGTAGCCGCCAATCACCACGTTGATGTTGTCCATGTAGCCGTCGCCGTCGTTGTCGAATTGCGAGAAGTCTATTTCGGGATGGTCGGCCTTGGCCTTTTGTGCGGCTTCAATCACGAGGGCTTGCGGGTTAACGTCGTTGCCCGTGCCGCCGTAGTCGGCAGCGTAGTAAGTGCGCTCATGGTCGAGGGTGTAAGGGCCTACCACCGTGAAGTTGGGCACGAATTGGCCCATGGAGTTGTCGCGATAATAGTCTTTCACCGAACCCGTTCCGCCCTTTTCGCTATAGCCTTTTTGGTTGAGCCAGTGGTCGAAGTCGGTTTGAGAGAAATGAAATTCACCGTCGGCATACTTTACCAACACCACGAGGTATTGGCTCTCTTTGGCCTCGCCCGTTTCGGCGTTTACCTGTTGAGTGCGCACGCTAGGTTTGAGGGTTTGCGCCACGGTGCGTGGCTGAATGTGGCCTTGCAGTGAGCGCAGCCATTCGGCGTCGTTGGCGCGGATGGGGCGCAAGGTGCTCACAAATCGCGTTTCGTCGGCTGTGCGCGAGGTGAGGTTGTTGGCACGTCGGGCGGTGATTTTGCGGGTGCCTTGACTGGCGTCCGTTTTCACATACTTAAAAAAGCCGTCTTTGTCTTGCTGAATGAGGAAACCGTCGGCAGTGGTGATGTAGTGAAAGTTTTCATCGCCATGAATGCGAATCACCAAGGTGGTGCCGTCGGGCTGCTTCACACTCACGGCTTTGGGGTTGGCTTTAATGGCGTGTGCCGTTTGCGCCCCTCCCGCTGCTAGTGTGGCTGCAAGCAGATAGCTGAAAAGGTGTTTCTTCATTATTTTGTTTTGATTGATCTCGATGCTTCTTATGATGCTTTCGAAGGCTATTCATAGTTTCCGAAAGATAAGAAAAAGGGTTAAGGCAAGAGCGCTTTCTGCTTTTGTTTGAGAAGTGGAAAACGACTTGCCTTAACTCTTAACCCATTTAATTTACTTGATGCTTACTTTGATGCTCTTACCATCAGCGGTGCGCACCACATAGATGCCGCTCTTCACGCTTACGGCACCCTTGCCATTGGCCACGATGCGACCCGTTAGATCGTACACAGCCACTGCGTCGCCGTTCACGGCCTCGATGCGTCCGTTTTCAATGGTCACGCCGTTGTTTTGTGTAGCTGCGTTCACAATACCGTCAATTTTGCCTTGATTGAAGGTGAGCTTCACGGGCACTTCGCTATAGGCTTGGTTGAGCTTGATGTAGTATTCGCCCGGCAGCGTGTTGGTGCCGTCGATGGTGTAGCTGAGGCGGGTCAGATAGTTAGAGTCTTCATAACCCATGTTGCTATAGGCCACGTAGCTGCTAGCAGGAGCGCCGTTCTCGCCTGCGGGGTAGAGTTCGGCAGAGTAGGAGTAGTAGCTAGCGTCGGTGGTTACCATTTCAAAGTCGCCCTCGGCTAAGTTTACCTTATACCATACGGGAGCGCTGTAAGAGGCTTTCTGCAAAGTAGCTTCGCCTGGTTCTAGACGGATGGCTTCGGTGAAGTCTTCACCCGCGGCAATTGGGTCGAACGACACCACGATGGGCGTTTCGCCAGAAGTGCTATACACTTGCATAAAGTATTTTCCCTCTTTTGTAGTCACGCCATTTACCACATAGGCCAATTGCGTGTATGACGACTGCGTGGTTTCGTCGTAAGTGGTGCTTGAATAGGCCAAATATTGGTTTTGGTTGAGGTTGCCCTCAGCGTCGGTTCCAAAGAGGTAAGCGCCGAGTTCGGTGTTGCTGTTGCCCGAAATGGTCTTCACCACTACCTTCGTGCCAGCGGGGATGTCTACGCTATACCACAGCGGAGCCGTGCGGCTTGCTTTGGCCACGGTGTGTTCGCCTTCGGTCAGCACGATGGGGTTGCTAGAAGTTTCACCCGGAGCGGGGTCGGCAATGGCGAAGGTGAGCGTTTTGTCTTTCTGAGCGTCGTTCACCACGAGGTTCACGTAAATCACGTCGCCCTTGTTCACCATCTTCGATCCGCGGAACACGGTGGTCGAAGTGCTGCCGCTCATTTGCGAACCCTTGTAGTTCTCAACCTGTCCGTTTTTGCCTACCTGCACATAGAGCGCGTTGGTGCCCAAACCGTCGGTAATGTCGGAGGTGATGGTGAGCTTGCCGCTCTTGGGTGCGGTGTATTCATACCAGTAGCTGATGGCCTTTTGTGGAATGTTCACCACGGTGGTGTCTACCTTGTCGGCGTCGATGTTTACCACGATGGGGTTGTCGATGCCTTCGCCCACCTCAAAGTCGGTCATGGAAAGGTTGAAGCTGGTGTCGTCGGTTACTCCCGAGAACTTAATGATGACGCTGCTGCCCGCCGTAGCCTTCATTTTCGTTGTGGTGGCCTCCTTCGTGGCGTCGTAGTTGTTGTAGCCCGAGGGGTCTTTCATGAAAGTTACGTCGATAAATACGTCGGTGTCGATGTTGAGCCATCCGCCCTTGCTGGGGGTGAAGGTGTAGTATTTCTCTGTGCCGGCGGCCAAGTCGTTATCGCCTTCCACTGCGGTGAGGGGCTTGGTGGCTACGTCGCCTTGCTCAATGGCCTTGCAAGCGTAGTTGAATTGGAAACCGTTTTCGTTGTTGCGGCAGTTCCAGCAGAACACGTAGGTGGTTTCGGCGTAGTTATACATTTGATAGCGCACCCCGTTGTAACCGCTAGCCAAGCTATACTGTCCGTTGCTGTCTTTGGTGAAGAGGGTGCAAAGCGTGCCCGAAGTTTCAGTGGTGCCTTCGGGGGCGTTGATGGTGAAGATGTATTCGCCTTGGGGCACGGTGATGCTGTAGTAGCAAACGCCGTCGGCATTGGGAGCGGTGAGTGTTCCGCTTAGGTCGGTCAGGGCGATGGGTTGGCTAAATTTGTCACCATCTTTGGCTTGTTCCACGCTCAGCGAGAAACTCTCGTCGGCTGAGGTGGCAATAGCCTTCTCCACGCAGATGTAATAGTCGCGGCCCGATTCCACTTCGAAACGAGTGGCAAGGCTGCCCGTGGTTTGTGCCACGGTACTGCCATATTGAATGGATGACACGTTATTATACACGCTCACCGTGCCGCTAGGCAAACCGGCCTCAGAGGTGAGGTTGACGAAACCGTTCTTGTCTGCGGTGTATTTATACCAATATTTACCCGTAGCGGCAGGCAGTGTGTTCTCGCCTTCTGCTGCGTCGAAGGGCAATTCATAGGTTGAGCCTTTGGTAATGGTCACCTCGCTGAGGGTGGCAAACAAGGGGCCACCTTGGGGGGTGATGAGCAAGTAGTAGGTTTTGCCCTCTTCCACATTCATCTTGGTGGTGTAGGATGAGGTGTAGGTGGTGGCGTCGTACACGCTAGTCACCGTGGCTTGTTGTGGGGTGCCGTCTTCGCCCTCTTGTATGGCTACGGAGCTGATGTAGTTACTAGAGCTGAACTGCAACACGTCGGTGCCTTGGGCTACATATTTAATATAAGTGGGCTGAGCCACATATTCGGTGTAGTGATAGTCTTCGTGATACACGCTCTTGGTGTGATAGGGCACGTAGAAACTCTTTTCTGTAGTTCCCTCCACGGCGGTGGCCACGTCAGAGCCGTCAACGTTAGCGGCTTCTGCGCTCACGTTAAACTTAAACTCTTTGTTATAGATGCTGGCAATGAGATAGATGGTTTGGCCTGCCTTCACGGGTACCACTTTGTCGCCGTTGGCATTGGTGCAGATAGGCACAATGTCGTCTTGCGAGTAAGTTGAGCCTGTAGTGGAGGCTGCGAAACTTCCGCCGCCCGTGTTCACGTCGGTGGTGATGTAGAGCAACTGACTTTCGCCCTCGGGTGCGGTATACTTAAAGTAAACCTGCGCGTAAGAGGCTTCACTCTGCGTGTAGCTGTTTTCGCCTGTTTTCAAGTCGAGCGCCGTGTCGACTGTGGTCTGAGCGTTTGCATAGAGGGCAGCCAAGCCCATCATGCCAATGAGTAACGGTCTTTTCATAAGCGTATAAAGTTTTTGTGAATGAATATGCGGGACTTTACATTTTGATAGTGCAAATATAGCACTTCAGTGGGGTAGAAAACAAATTTTAAGGGGGATAAAAAGGGGATATATTGAAAATTCGAAAATTGCGAAAAATTCGGATAAATGCTTGTAATACAACTAAATAACTATTATTATCTTTAGAATTGCTTGAGGGATAATTTTGGATGAACCCAAAATAAGTTTGCTTTTTTTGTTGAAAAAACAAAATGCGAGGAAATAGCGTGGAAAGTGCCAAAGTGCAAATTTTTAGGCGGAAAAGTCTACTTTTCGGTAATTATGCCTATTTTTGCCCAAAAGAAAGCGATGAAAAATAGGCGAAAAGTGCAAAAATCGCCCTTTTCATCGAGAATTTCGCCCTTTTTTACTTTCTTGTTATAACCCTCAATCAGCTCTATGCGCACCGTTTTTCAGAAACAGACAGTTCGGCTCGTTTTTATTCTCGTTTCCCTCGCTTGCGTGCTCCCCACACAAGCGCAAAACGATGCGTCTATTCGCCAGTTGGTGCGCCAAGCCGCCGATGCCGCCGTGAAGCGCGACTACCGTCGCTCGGCCGATTTGCTCTTTAAAGCGCGCAGCCAAGCTGAGGCCACCGAAAACTATGAGCAACTCTTTTGGGTCTATACCAACCTAGGCATTAACCAAGCCGAACTGCTCAACTATGCCGATGCCTTGCAGAGTTTTTCTAAAGCTCACCAAATTGCGGTAGATCACTTAGATAAGCGCTCTGTGTTGAGCATTCGCAACAACATTGCAGGGCTCTATATGATGAACCATGAAAACGCGAAAGCGCTCGATGAATACTTGAAAATTTATGCCGACATTCGCTCGGGCCACGACAAAGTGCTTATTGGCGGCTGCGCGCTCAACATAGCCACACTGCTTGTCGATGCCAAACGCTACAAAGAGGCTGAAAGCTATATGCTGAAGGCCGAAACCCTGCTCGGAACCGATGAGCGCAACGTTGTTTCCCTGCTTTCGCTTCGCACCGACTATTTGCTCGGCACGCAGCAAGCCCCAGCGGCCTATCAATTGGTGCAATTGGCAACTGCGAAACACCCCCAACTTGCCTCACAACCCGAAATGACTGTGCTTCGAGCCCGCACGGCTTTCTTCACCAATCGCTACGATGAAACCGTGGCGCAAGCACAAGCTGCATTGCAGCAAAAAAGTGCCGATTTGTCGATGAAAAGGGCGATTTTTGAACTTTTAGCCCGTGCTCTCACCGCTCAACATCGCTATGAAGCAGCACTGCAATGCAAAGACTCTGTGCAGCATTTGGCAGACTCTTTAACCAACGTAACGGGACAAAAACTCTTTGAGGCTCGCCAGGTGCAATACGACATTTGGAAGAAGCAACAAGAAATTGACAACTACCAACAGCGTCATCGGCTCGAATTGGCTCTCATTGCTTTGGCTGTGGTGGCTTTGTTAGTGGTGGCCTGGGCCTTGGTGGTGCAGGTGCGCAACAGTAGGCAACAGCGCCGCTTGGCTGCCCTCGAATTGCAACGCGAGCAACAAGGCCGCCAAATTTTACAGCAACAAATGGAGCAAGAGCAAGCTAACCTGCTGCGCGACCGCGAGCAAGGACAGCGCACCCTAGAACTTCGTGGCCGTGAACTCATGTCGCAAGCCCTTCAAGCCGCCAGTCGCAACGATGCTGTGCGTGGCCTGCTCGAGGTGATTGACGCCGACCCCGCAATGCAGAGCAACGCCAATCCTCGACTTCGTCACGCTCTAGCCTCGCTACGTCATCAACTCGATGAAAGCAGTGAATGGAAAGATTTTACCACCTATTTTGAGCAAGCCAACAAACATTTTCTCGTAGCGCTCCATGCGCGTCACCCGCAACTCACCCCTTCCGACATTCGTTTCCTCACGCTCATTTACATCAACCTTTCCTCAAAAGAAATCTCCCTTTTGCTCAACATCACCCCCGAATATAGCAAGAAGAAACGCCAACACATGGTGCGCAAAATGGGCCTTTCCACCACGCAAAGTCTCTACGAATATCTGCGTTCACTAACAAATTGATATCTCAAAAAAACTTTGAACTTGTCAGTGGGGGCGACGCGGCCCGCGTCGGCGTAAAAGGCGGTGTATTTGAGTGAATTGTTAAACAGTTTGAACTACCCATATATAACGCTAGAAGAAAAAGTTGGAATCAAGATAGGCCAATGGTTTAATGAGGCCTAATGGAGAGTGGTTAATAGTGAAGAATGCGAGCCCACCCACACAGTGGCTGTCATGGTGATGTTGCTCCAGAGCCAAACCATTGGCAAGGCTGTGAACGAGTTGCAGAAACTGTTGAGTGGAATAAAAGAAAATTAAGGACTTATGGAAGAAATAATAAAGCAAGAGGATGCTCTCTTTGAGCAAGTGTCGAAACTCATTGACGAGGCACGCAAACAAGTGCGCACCGCAGTCAACACGGCAATGGTTTATACCTATTATGGTGTGGGCCGATACATCGTGGAAAATGAACAGCAGGGACAAGAACGTGCCGAATACGGAAAAACAGTTCTAAAAAAGCTGTCAGCAAGGCTGACGGAAAAATATGGTGAGGGATGGTCGTATTCCAATCTTCGCCAAATAAGGCAATTTTATATGGCTTACAGTAATTTGACAAACACTGTCTGTCAAATTGATCGCAAAAATCGTAAACAGTGTTTGCCAAATCCAAAGTTCACCCTCTCATGGTCGCACTATCTCGTGTTGATGCGCATCGAAGACCCCGACGAGCGCAGCTTCTACGAGATAGAGTGTAGAAACCAGAATTGGAGCGTGCGCCAACTGCAGCGGCAATATAACTCAAGTCTATATGAACGCTTGGCTCTTAGCCGAAACAAAGAGGAAGTGATGCGACTCGCTGCGGAGTGACAGACCATAGAAAAGCCCACCGATATCATCAAAAGTCCGCTCACCCTCGAGTTTCTTGGGCTGAAGCCCGACAGCGCCTATAGCGAAAGCAACCTTGAGAGTGTCCTCATCGACAAAAGACATTATTGCCCAGCATTGAAGTCATGCGTCACGAGTGGTTAATGAAGAAACTTTGCTTACAGCGTGGTATGTGGGCAAATATGTTTCTAGAAAACTGAAAAGCGAGAAATGGGGTAGCAAGGTTATTACCAAACTATCTGAATATATACGCTCACAGCGTCCAGATTTCAAAGGGTATAGCCGTAGTAGCATTTACAACATGGTGATGTTTTTCGAGGAATATTCTTCGGAGGCATTCTCCAATACAGTGAAGAAATACTTGAACTCTGAATTTGTCCAATTGCCAACTGTACAAATAGGAAACACAACTACTGCAAAAGCCGAGAGTACTGTATTTGTGCAAGCAGCAACTGCACAATTAGTCCAACCTATGGCTGGGCAAATGCCTAGTGTGCTAACTCTTAAGTAGGTGTCAAAATTATTTTTATTTTTGAAATGCTCTATCGGAATGCAACTGCTTGCCTTATTTGAGGGAGCAATGCGGACATTGTGACCGAAAATAAGACAAGCAGATGATGCGACCGAGAGGGTGCTTCAAACATGAAAATAATAGAATGGTAATATCAAAATAATGTTGATTACCTACTTAATAAGGGCGGGCTGAAAGCCCAATGTATGCACTTAGCCCAGGGCAAGCGAAGCGGC
>CAVKKI010000026.1:0-17790 GCA_963656725.1 Oribacterium sp.
ATGTCGGGCAACACGAAGAGTTGATCATCGTTCACTTGGTCAGCGAGCCACTTGTTACCTTTATCAGTGAGGTCTACGCTGCGCATTTTCTCATCCACCACGAAGTAAAGGGGTTCTACGGCCTCAGGCATGCGGCGGTTGTTGTTCTCCATATAAACTTCCTCGGTTTTGAGCATGCCTGCTTTGATGCCGGTTTCACTGAGGAACTTGATGAGCGGATTGTTTTTAGGAAGCGCTTTGTGGCTGCGGAAGAGTTGCAAGAAGCCTTCTTCTTCCTTCTTCTTATCGCCCGACGAAATAAGTTGTTTGGCCTCGGCCAAGTATTTGGTGGCTAATTGGCGTTGCACAGCCACGAGGCGCTCCACCAAGGGCTGGTATTGCTCGTAGAGCTGATCGTCGCCCTTAGGCACGGGACCAGAGATGATGAGCGGTGTACGGGCATCGTCGATCAACACAGAGTCGACCTCATCGACGATGGCGTAGTTGTGACGACGTTGCACAAGGTCTTTGGGGCTCATGGCCATGTTGTCGCGCAGGTAGTCGAAACCAAACTCGTTGTTGGTACCGAAGGTGATGTCGGCTTGATAGGCGCGGCGACGAGCTTCAGAGTTGGGTTGATGCTTATCGATGCAGTCTACTGAAAGACCGTGGAACATGTAGAGCGGGCCCATCCATTCAGAGTCACGCTTGGCGAGGTAATCGTTCACCGTCACCACGTGCACACCGTTACCGGTCAAGGCGTTGAGGAACACGGGGAGCGTTCCCACCAGGGTTTTACCCTCACCCGTGGCCATTTCGGCGATTTTGCCTTGGTGAAGAACCACACCACCGAAGAGCTGCACGTCGTAGTGCACCATATTCCATTTGGTGTCGTTGCCACCAGCCACCCAGTGGTTTTGATAGATGGCCTTGTCGCCTTCAATGCTCACAAAGTCGTGACTTGTGGCCAGTTCGCGGTCGAAGTCGTTAGCCGTCACCTCAATGGTTTCGTTCTCGGCAAAGCGGCGTGCCGTGTCTTTCACGATGGCGAGCACCTCAGGCAGCGCATCGTTAAGAGCCTCCTCCATCTTATCGAGCACCTGTGTTTCAAGTTTGTCTACTTGTGAGAAGAGCACTTCACGGTCCTCAATGGGAGTTTCTTCAATCTTAGCTTTGAGTGCATCAATCTTTTCTTTGATGTCGTCGGCCGAGTGTTGAATGGTGTGTTGAATCTCTTTGGTCTTAGCGCGCAGCGCGTCGTTGTCGAGAGATTGGATGGTGGGATAGGCGGCTTTAATTTTTTCAACCCACGGCTGAATGAGTTTCATGTCGCGAGTGGATTTATTGCCAAACAGTTTGCTGAGAATTTTATTAATGTCCATAGAAGGATATGTTTTTTGCTGAATAAAAAAGTGGAAAATAGGAGGGAATGACGATAAACGAATAAATAAGGAGAGGCTTTCTTCCCTCGCGTGCGCGTTCCTATATATATTATATTATAAGTGTAAGAAGAATTGCGCGCACCTTAATTGCTCTCCGCTCGCCTTCAACTAGATGAGTCTTCGATTAAGAAACGGAATGAACCGCTCTAGCTATTGAAGGGGAGCCTTGTCGCACGCATTGGGAGCGCGAATGCGCATTGCCTTCGAGAGTGTGGGGGCAATGTAGTCGATGGTGAGGGGCGTTTGCACAGTTTCGGCTTTGAAGCCCTCGCCTAAGAATATAATAGGGAATGGAATATACGATTCGCGCACCAGTTGATCTTCGTGAGTGGTTTGATTCACGGAGTGCCAACCAGGGTTCACTTCTATTAAGATGTCGCCCGAGTAGCGTGAGTTGTAAGCTCCGCGCATGCGACTGATGCCTGGGGTCCATGCTCCTTGCAGCAAGCGCGAAGAGGTGTAGACATCTTTCACGCCCGAAAGCTGCAACAAGAAGTCCTGTGCCCGCTCCAACATCTCAGCCAAATTGATTTGCTTTTGCTCAATCAACTTGTGGTTAAGATAGAGTTGTGTGCCGAAGGTAGACTCCACAAACTGCCCTTGGCCATAAACAGCCACAAAGTACATGTTGAGCAAGGCTGCGGCTCGCTCCACATCGAAGGTGCCTGTGGGAATGCGGTATTTGCTCAAGTCGGTCGACTCCTCGTCGGCATAGCCTGTGGAGGTGACCACAAACAAGGCGTTGCCCTTGCCCACTTTGTGCTCTACGGCTTGAAAGAGTTGCGCCAGGGCTTGATCGAGGCGCACGTAGGTGTCTTGCAATTCCATGGGGCTCTCGCTCACCGTGCGGTGGTCGAGGTTACCGGCATAGAGCGTTAGGGCCAAATAGTCGGTCACGTCGTCGCTGCCCATCATGGTGCCGTTAAGACACTGGGTGGCGGCTTTGGTCACTTCGCCATTTACGAGACCAGAGGTTTTGAATGAGGCAAAGCGATTGGCGCCAGCAAACTTATGCACGAAGGGCTTCTTCATGCCTCCCGAAAGGAAGTAAGAGAAGTTGCCCACGAGGTCGGACGAGGGTTTCCAAGTGAGCGACTTCAGCCTTTCGCTCAAACTGTTGCTATTGCTGTTGAGCACGGTGGCCCAAGTGGGCAATGAGGTGCCGTAATAGGAAGAGGTGCACCACTGACCCGTTTTGTCGTCAATCCACACTGCGGCATCGGCTGCATGACCGGCGGTGAGGATGGCCGCGTCGCGATAGGGCGCAATGGCATAAACAAGCGCCTTACCCTCGGTGGCCACTTTCAGTTCGTCGCCCACGGTAGAGGCTGCTAAGAAAGTGGGGGCTGAAGCATCGGCCGTTTGCACGCCGGCGTAGCTCTTATCGTCCACACAAAACACGGGGCGCAACGTTTCGCGGTCTAGCCATTTCATGCCCACCACTCCGTGGTTATAGGGTGTGGTGCCTGTGGCCAACGTGGCTGCTGCCGAGGCGCGATCAGGACGATAGTGGGGATATTCGGCTTGGGTGTAGACGGTGCCTTCGCCTAGTAAACGCATAAAGCCTTCCTGCCCATAGAGGGGCATGAAGGCGTTTAAGTAGTCGGTGCGTAGTTGATCGATGAGAATGTTCACCACCACACGAGGCACTCCCACCGTGGCGGCCTTGCCTTCGGGTGCCGACAATAGCGTCATTGCTGTGAGCAACGACACCAACAAGGGCAAACGCATAGCCGAGGCGTGGGGCGATTGGGATTGGGGTGAATTTTTCAAATTTTCTTTATTTATTAAGTGAGCAACTACGTTTTATTTGCTGCTAATTTGTGGTTGGGCTGTCTTCTTCAAGTGCATGCCCATTCTGGCCATAAGCACGAGCATGAGCAAGTAAACCTCAAGGGGCAGTGCCTGTAATCCGCAGATGCCAGCTACCAGGGTGATAGCTATTAGCGCCACCTCTACATAGGCGGTAACACTGCGTTTGCCGTTGGCGCAAGCCTTCATATACCACGGGAAGAACACAAGCGGCAGTGGATTAAACAAAGCCACCAACCAATTGCTTCCCACCGCGGGGTGGTGTGAGAAGAAGAAAAGAAAGGCGATGATGCAGCCGGCCAAGCCTTGTGCCACTAGTAGCACCACATCGTAGGCCCAATAGTATTTTTTGCGTCGCCATTCCACCGCACTGATAATAAGTGTTATTGCAATAAGCATGCCACAAGCTGCCATAGGACTAACGGGGAAGGCATCGTTTGTCACCGCTTGCGCAGGCAGCAAGGTGTGAGTGGCTCTCACCAAGGGGCGTTGTTCGCCCGTTGCGCTCTGTATCGTAGCTTTATCAGCAAACCGTTGGGCATAGAGCGGAGCGAATTGCTGTTTGCTTGCATCTGCTTCTTCGTCGGCCTCAGCGCCTAGAAGGAGATCTTGACCAAACTCATCCCACGGACTCGTAGCGGAAAATTCGTGCACAATGTGGCGCAACGTTTTGCCCGCTTCTGCCTTGGGCCACACCACCTTTCCGTTCACGGCCTGCTCAATTTGCAGCAAGGCGCGAGTGGTACAGTTGTCGTAGAAGAAGTTGTAGCGATAGGTGGCGTTCTCAGGCTCGAGGTTTTTGCTCAGCGAGTTTACCAACTTTCGAGCCTCATCGGGAGTGAGGTTAAGTACTTGTTCTTCGATGCCTCGTCCCTCGCGCACATATTCGTCGTAGAAGAAACTGTAAGGCACCACACCGAGTTCGTAGTCGGTGTTTCCCAACACGAAGCGCCACAAGAAGTGGGGTTGTTTGAAAGAGAAGGTGCCGTAGTTAAACACCCAGTCGCTCTGTCGGTTCACCTCATGCACACGCAGTGCGGTGTGGCCGTAAAGCTCATAGATTTGTGAGCCAGGAGAGCAGGTGAGCAAACTCACCACGATGGAATCGCTCGCGACTTCAGTTGCCTCTGTGGTTGTTTTCGTAGCTTGGTTTCCACTCGTTGCCGTTGCTTGGCCTAGGGCCAAAAGGGGGAAAAGCAGAGCGCATAATATGATTGAGAGTAAACTCTTCATTCGGGGGTGTAAGCTATTATATAATGTGTCGGTGCGCCTTCTCTCGAGATGAGTTGCTGAGGGTTGGGCGCAATGTATCCGCTGCAAAGGTACTTATAATATCCCGTTTGCCCAACTAATTGCGGTGGTTTTCTTAATGATTGAAGTTTTACAGAGATTGGGGGATATTGGGTAATCACTACTTAATTGGTTTTGCGAGTGGATTATAAGCCAAAAGCGCTAGCTCTTGGGGGGCGACGCGTCCCGCGTCGGGGCAAGAGGATGTGCTAAAAACAATGCTTGAGGGTTTACTTTCTGAGCTATTAGCGCTGCTACTCAGGGCCGCTTGCCCCGACGCGGGACGCGTCGCCCCCCAAGAGCTAGCGTCGCCCCCCCCAAGAGCTAGCGTCAGAGATAGAAAAAGCGTGCAGCACGAATCGCTTCGGACTGCACGCGAATGAAAAAAATTACTTATTACTAGGTGGGCTACCTACTTCCCACCAAGTTCGTTTCTGCTCTTTTGGAGCAAATAGACATTGTAAAAAGCGAGAGAGGGAGAATGGGATTAATCCTCCTCTTCTACACCGCTCCAGCTATCGCTGTTCCAACCCGATTGGTTAGAGAGCACGCTCGATTCGTTGGTTACGGTTTCGCTGCCCGTGTAGTTGAGGCTTGCGGCCATCATGCCTTCCACGAGGAGCGTGATTTTTTGAGCCGTGGGGGCTATATATTGCTTCTTCATATAGAATAAATGTTGTCTTTAGAGGTTGATAATAGTAGAATGTGAATTATGTCACTAGTGGAGCATTACTTCACGAGCACCTTTTGGCCATTTCCGTTCACGAAGATGCCGTGAGCGGGATAGAGCACGCGGCGACCGTTGAGGTCGTAGTAAGTGTTGGCCTTTGTGTTGGCAGTGTTCACTGCGTTGATGCCGGTTACGTCGCCACCGAAGTTGAAGTTGAGCACGCTGGCTGCAGTCTCAGCGGGAATGTTCGAAGTGGCCACATAAGCCTTGTTGGCGGGCACTGTGGTGAGTTCGCTCTTCAAGAAGGCAGCATTGCCGGCCGAGTTGAGTGCAAGCACGTAGGTGTCGCCGCTGGTGTAACCTGTGCGCTTAGCGGTGGTGGCAGTGAGCAGGTTTCCCTCGATGGTCTTGTCGCTAGTGGTGATGGTGAGGTTTGCGGTGGTAGCACCGTCGTGATAGAGAATAACACCAGTGTTGGCGGGAATGATGCCGTCGGCGATTTCGCTCAGAGTGAGGTAGCCTCCTTCAGCCTTTGAGACTGTGTAGGCTGTGATGCCGCTTTCTGAAGGCACGCTCACTGCGAAGGGATAGCCTACGGTGGCATAGTTGGCCTCGCTGATGGTGACGGGAACGGTGGTTACTTCTTCGAATGCCCAGAAATTATCGAGTGCATCATAGTGACCATTCCAAGTTGTAAGATCATGGTTACGCGATGCGTTGCCGCAATTTATCGTTGCAGAACCAGTGTTTATTTCGAAATCAGTTTCTGCGTTAAAATCTGCATAGGTGCCAGTGCCTTTCAGAATATAGAATGAGCCAGCATTGGCATCGTCAATAGGCATGTCAAAATCTGAAGAATTAGCAAGATAGCGGCTATTATTCATATTTTTGAATTTTACCTGACCATTACCAGCATCTACAAGTTGCCAAATTTGTGGAAGATAGGCTGCACTTTCTGCAGTAACTCTTACCTTACGATCAAGGCTTTCGTTACCATTATAAGCTGTGCTCAACAAACCATCTGTTCCCACGAATATATTTTCGGTAGACATATAGTTCCAACGATCAGTGGCTTTGCTATGAATGCGGTAATATTTGCCGAAAACTTCTGTATTGGGATTATAAGAGCCACCAGTTTTAGTAATGGTAAAAGCGCAATTACTCTCTGATAGGGTCATATTGGTAGGTTCATAGCTAAATGTAGGCTGCACAGTAGAATATGCAAAGCCAAGTTCTTTTAAAGCAATTGATGAAGCAGTGGTATGCAACGTATATTCCGTTCCACTAACACCAGCCCACTTGCGAACAGTAGTTCCTTCTGTTTCAGTTACGGCAAGGATAGTGCCTTTTTCAATGCTTGATTCTACGGAAGAAAAATTACCTGTAACTTTGTATAAAGCGAACTCGGTGATTGAACCTTTTCCATCTTCAACATCTGTTTCAGCAGAGCCCCAAAAAGAAAGATTATGCTCACCCGACGTATTGCAATGAATTTGGAGGAGTGCTGAATAATTTGAACAAGCCAAAAGCATACCATTAGTCAGAGGGGTGTAGGAATCGCTTGACGCGTAACTTTGGGGCTTAAGAAGAGCTGCATTAGCAAAAGTGTGAGCCGTTTTTGCAGCCTTCATATCATTCCATTCTTGTCCATAATTTTCTTGAGCTGGAATGTAATCACCCGAAGCCAAATTCTGAAGGGTAAAAGTGCCATCACTTGCCACATTCACATACCACACAAAGTTAGTGTTTGAGCTAAGCGTAGATAGAATAGTGCCCATATTGGCCACAGTTTTCTGACGGAAGGGACGTTCCGTGTCACTCGTGCTGTGATAGACATAACCTTCTGTTGACTTAACGTGACTCTTTATCACATAATACCCCGAAGTCAAGCTGCTAGCCGCAGTGGGCTCAGCGTCCACGGTAGGCTCCGTGGTGGGCTCTGTGGTTTCATCAGCCACGGCCGATGTGGCAGTGGTGAACCATGCACACGCTGCCAACATGAATAGAGTAAGTTTCTTCATGCTTTTAAACTGTTTTAAATTAGATTTATTATTGATGTGAATTAATTGTCTGCAAAGCCCATCTCTTTAGAAGTTTTTTAGGCTAACGACTGCAAATATAAGGCAGAGTAGTTAATTAAGCAAATGGGGGGGGGTAATTTATGTTAAATTATTCACAAAAGGCACTTTTTTAACACTTTGAGCGAGCGGTTGTAAACTTTGGGAGAGCAGAAATGACTTGAGCGCTGGCGCTAGCACTTGGGGGGCGACGCGTCCCGCGTCGGGGCAAGCGGCCCTAAGCAACGGCGCTAAAAACTTCTAGCAAAAGCCCTCCCAGTCAGTGGGGGCGACGCGGCCCGCGTCGGCGCTAGAGGAAACGCTAGAGGAGGCGCTAGAAGAGGCGCTAGAAGCTTCTTTCAAAAATATTAGCGTTGCCGCTCATGGCCGATTGCCCCGACGCGGGACGCGTCGCCCCCCAAGTGCTTGCGCCACTACTTGAGCCGTTACTTGAGCCGACGCGAGCCGCGTCGCCCTCACTGACTAGGCAGTGCCTTGTTCGGGAGCGTGATGATTGCTAAAAGGTGACCTTGGCGGTGCTTGAAACGCGAAGATGAAGGGCGTGCACCAACTGAAGGTCGTGCGTGCTTCAGCTGAAGGTCGTGCGTGCACCAATTGGTGGCCGTGCGTGCACCAACTGAAGGACGATGACTTGACTCGCTATTTATGCTGCATTACAAAGGACTTGAGAAAGCGGCATAAAGGGAAAAATAACAACGCTTGCATAAAGACATAAAAAAAGCGCTCAAAGCTTTGAGGGGCTTTGAGCGCTCTTGTTTGTAAAGAGAGAGAATTACCTTATAATATATACCTTATAATATATAGGTATAGCTTAGTAAAAAGAAGTCGGGGGAATGAGAGGTGGCTACTCCTTGGCTCCATTGTTAATCCAAGCACGAATCAAGTTGATAAGATCCGTCTTGGTGCGAGCTTCTAGAATGTCGGCATGGTCATGATGAAGCATGCCATCACTCTCAAGCACCATGGGCAGAAGGCTCTTTGACGCATTGTTGGAGTGAACCAATTTATAGTCGGGGTTTGACTTAGAATCGACATCGACCAAGCAAGCATAACTTTTATCAGAGGTGAGAAAGAGGTTGCGCGGTGCTCCTCCATTTTGTCCATGGCAAGCTATGCACTTCGCATCGAACACGTTCTCTTGAATAGCTTTATACATGCCCACGTCGATGCTGCCAACATCCATGCGCAGGGTGTCGCCCTCAATGTTAAATTTATCGCTTGTGACGGATGCGAAAGTAATGATGCGGTCGCGCACATTGTCGATGGCGCACAGTTCCACCTCAGTTACGTCAGCATCTAGCCCCGATAACTTAGCGTTTATTTGATTGCTGTTGTCGGCCGATGAAAATATCTGCACCGACTTTGCCGCATTGCTATTATCGTCTTTAAACGCTGCTAACACAATGCGGTAGGCACTGGGCCAAGAGTCGATGCCGGTGATTGTGCCTGTTAGCTTCACGGTGAAGCCCTCTGCCGGAATTTCTGTTTCTTTCTCGTAAATGCGACCTTCATCGCACGAAGTGAGAGAAAGGAAACAGCCTAAGAGCGAAATGATTGAAAACTTTATGTTACGCATTTGCAATTTAATTTTTTAGAAACAATATTGCAACTGCACGGTGGCTGAGTGGGTGGCCAGGCCGAGGTTGTCGTTGTCGCGGTCGAGCTGCGTGTCGTGGTTGGTGCGGCCAATGTATTGATACATGGCTTGCAGTTTGAGGTTGCAGCCCTTGAAGAAGTAGTTTACACCCACGGCCGGCATGTTGAGGAAGCCGTCCTTCGAGGTGCTGTTGCGATTCATGAAGTCGTAGCGAGCAGCCACTTGCACGCGAGGAGCCACGAAATAGCCGGCTTGCAGGTATCCACCGAGGTAGTTATAGTGTTCGCTAATTTTCTGACGCTTGGTGAAGCCCACGTTCATCCAGTAGCCCTCGGCAGCAAAATACCAGCGGTTCCACAACATGGCAAATTCCAAACCTACACGAGCGTCGTTGGTGCTTTCGCTTTCGCTCTCCACATTCATCGAGCCCGAAGCGCCAATCAACATTTTGTGTTCGTGAAGCAAGTTAGGGTTGCCTTGGGTGGAGGGCATCACGCCGAAGGGCATGTAGGTGAGGCGGCCAGCATAAAGCAGGGAGGGAATGTGCCAGTCGTCGCTGAGGGTTTTGCTAGCGGTGTTCACGCCAGAACCCGTGCCGTTGAACAGGCCCACTTCATAGCCAAACTTCTCTTTCACCACCCCGTGAAGTTCCACGCCGAGGTCGAAGCCCGTGCTCATCGAAGGAGTCACAGCGTTCAAGGTGTAGGGCATGATGGTGGCTGTGGTGAGCGAGGTGGGCAGTTGGGGGAAGAGCGTTTCGCCCAGTGTGGTGAGGTAAGCGTGAGAGAAGGGTGTTTTAAACTTACCTACGCGCAATTGCAATGCCTTTTTGAAGGCCACGTCGAACCAAGCTTGTTGCAGCAAGTTGCCCCCGGTTTTTGCGGCGTTGATAGAAAGGTTGAACGAGATTTTGCCAAAAGCCTTACCCGTGAAACCGAGAATGGCGTTGGGAATGGCGAAGCCCGAGTTTTCTACGTTGTCTTGGTTGTAAGCCTTGTCGAGGCCCTCATCGTCGTACCAATTGAAATTGCCACTGGTTTGCACCAACATGTAGGGTTTAAAGATGAAGTCGCCCTTTTTGCTCTGAATGACGAAGCCCTTGCTGCCAGCCAATGAAACCACGCCGTTGTCGGTGTCGAGGTCGATGGGCTGATAGTGGATTTTGGTTTCCTTCTTAGGCTTTTTGTCGTTGGTTTCGTCCTCGTTAGAGGTGGGTTGAGCTTGCGCTTCAACGGTTTCGTTGTCGGCCTCGGTGGGGCTGACCACGTCGGCATAGGTGGAAAGGTTGCTCAGGGCTGCGAGGGCAGCGAGCGTAAGGATATTCTTTTTCATTAGTGTGATTATCGTGAATGTTTTAAAATGGGGCGAACCATTCGCCCAAAGATTGATTATTTCTTAAAAAAACTAGAGCGACTCTAGGAATTTAATAAGTGCGTCGCGGTCTTTCTTTTCCATCTTCTTAAAGATGTTTTTCGAGGCTTCGCCTTCGCCTCCGTGCCACATAATGGCTTCTACGAAATTACGGGCGCGGCCGTCGTGAAGGAAGCAGGTGTGGCCATTGATTTTGTTTTGCAGGCCAATGCCCCAAAGCGGTGTGGTGCGCCACTCGTTGCCACGAGCTAAGCCGCTGACGTAGTTGTCATTAAGTCCTACCCCCATGATTTCCGACCCCATGTCATGAAGAAGAAAGTCGGAATAGGGATGTATGGTTTGTTTGCCAAGCCAAGGCAGGTGAGTGCCATTGAGAAGCGTTGACCCAGTGGAGCGGGTGTGTAAGGTGGTGACGTGGCAAAGATGACACTTTGCTTTGTAGAAGTTTTGTTCACCAATGCTCACCATTTGTCGCTCAGTAATTTCGGTGTCACCATAGCTCACCTTCTTGCTCTTTGAGCCCAAACGGCGCGCTGGCACGCCAAGACCTTGCAAATAAAGGTCGACATTTTCCATGTCTTCGGTAGACACCTCGAGTTGCTCATAGAGCAAGCCCATCATGCTGCCTTGCGACATTTGTGTTTGTCCCTCACAAATTTCTTCAGGGTAGCGACTATTGGTTACGCCCATATCGCTCGAGAAGCCAAGTTCAACGGTGAGGTCTTGATGTTGAGCTTTGTTGCCCGATAGGCCTAACCCTAACACTCCGCGCTCGGTGACATAGTTGCAACGGCCACTGATGCCATACTCTGGGTAGTTGCTCTTAGCGGCCAAGGCTTCAATTTCGTTCGCATCGAGCGACATAATCTGCCCCATGCCCACATGGCGCAAGGGCTGTCGCACGGTAATGACTAAATCTTCGGGTTTTACAGTTTCAGCAGTAGGTTTGCCATAATTTTTCGTGCCGTCGGTATACCACTCCGTGATTTTGTAAACGGGATAGGTGAGTTTACATTCCTCTTGATCGGGGCCAAGCAACACGGTTTCCTCGGGCATCCACTTTACTTTAACCTTACCCTCGGGCGAAACGCCTTGCACGGCTTGATCGTGAAGCACCCGACCATAGTCGGCAAAAATGGCTCCATTGGTGCGAGTGATGTAAACTAGCATAGAGGAGAAGCCGGTGTTGCCCGAAGCTTGAGTGTAGCCTTCTTCATCCTTTGCTCCGTTATTCCAACTTTCCCAATTGTTGGCAGGCTTAGTGCGGCCTGAGTTGCGATGACAGCTCTCGCAAGAGTAGCCCGCATAAACGGGACCTAAGCCGCCTCCCGTTCCGTTAGAACTGGTGCGGGGGTTTTTGTAAAGTCTGTCACCTCGATTAAATCGCTGCGAGTAGACACCGCTCACCCATTCGGCATCAGTGTCATAAGCGAAGGTTGACTGCGTGAAGATGGTGGAAGTGCCTGCTGAAAGTGCATAGCCTGAAGGCACTTCGATGTCGTCAACATCAATGCCCTCATCACTTTCGCACGATGCGAAAAAGGCTAATGCGCCAAACACAGGAAGCCATCTTGTGAGTGTAGATAACTTTATCATGATTGCGTTTTCTTATTGTGTTTTTTTAAGCGACACGCATTATTCTGCGTTTCGCATGGCAAAATTACAAAAACGCCAAAAAGCAAACCACCAGTCAGTGGCTTGCTCTTATGGATTTTTACTATTTTATTTGTGAATGTTCCTTATTAGAAGTCGTGTGAGAGGAACATGTCGGCAAAGCTCTTTCCATTCTTGTAGGAAACTGTCCAATAGTTGTAGAGATCGGTTGCATCCTTCTTCAAGAGATAGGCCACTTGATACATGTAGTTGGCCCAAGAGGCTGCGTTTGCGCTGTTGTAAACAATGTCGGCATTGTTTGCTGATTCAGCCACATCGTGTGTGGTGCGGGCCACGCCATTGCGGAAAGTAAGGAACTCGAGTGTGTGGAAACCACGAATGCCTTGCTTAGCCTCAATATCGTCGTCGCTATCGCCATCAACCCAATTAAGGTTGTCGAAGTTGCCAGAGTTGAGAATGTTTACAATGTTGTCTTGGTCAAGAGGCCAAGAGTCCATATTGGGGTCGAGACCTTCTGCATCAACAGGACCAAAGAGGAAAGCTTCACTGGTTTCCCAAGGTTGACGTGCGTCGAGCCATGCTTGTGCCACAGCCTTGAAATTATCGTCAGTAGGATTGTTTTTAAATGCTGAAACCTTATCGAAGAGGTTTGAGTTGCCATCCATCAAATCCTTGTAGGTGGGTTTCACTACGTTTTCAACATAGCTCTTGATGATGGGATCGAGCACGGAATTTTTGTTGATGGCAGTGCTCTTCTCAATATATGATTTCAGCGTTTTGATGGTTTCCTTTAGCGTGTTACACTTCTCTTGAGCCGTTTTAGCTTCGTCGCAAGCAATGTTGTTGCGGAAGGGATCGGGGATGGCCCAAATTGCATCAGCGGCTTCATTAATGGCAGTCTTTACCTGAGCATCGAGTTCGGGATTGTTGGCAGCGATGATTGAAGCCAAAGAGTTGGCGGCAACCTTACCATCGCGTGAGCCGTAATAGGCATTGCGCACAGAGTAGATATTGTTGCGGTAGTCTTCACGAGAGTGGTAGCTATACCAAGACTCCACAGCATAAAGAGCCTTCGTTTTGTCGCCACTTTCCCAAAGGCTGATGGGGTCACCAATTTTGCTTTCTCCCACCTCATTGGCAATGTCGTTGCAACCATCGAGAATCTGCTCTATGCAAACGAAAGCCTCTTGGCCATCTTCATCGTCGTCGGTTTGTTCTTTATTCGAATCGTTTGAACTATCGTCACACGATGCGAAGAACACAGGAGCGGAAAGCATTCCCAAAGCGAAAAGGGAAGTAAAAAGAAATTTCTTTTTCATTGTGAATATAGTTATTTGTGTTATTATTTATTGTTGCGATTGTGTGTTGTGCTGCTTAACGTTTAGTAAACCAACCTACGTAGGCCACACCAATTGAAAATTCATTTTCGTTGTTATACTTCGCAGTGCCAAAGAGTTTCTGCGTGCCAATGTGACGGGTGGTGTAGTCGGCCTTTACCACTAAATTGGGCAAAGCATACCAGTTAAGACCTGCTGTCCATTTGCTCACTTGACAACGAGGATCCATCACCTGTTTGCCATCGCCCGTTTGTTGGGGGTTGTAATAATCGTAACGCACAAAGGGATAGAACACAGGGCACTTGGGAGCATGGAAAATGGTTTGAAGATTAACACCCACCTCTGCTCCATAACAAATGGCGTTTTTCGCTGTTACACGAAACTTACCACTAGCATAGCTATTGCTTGAGTTGGAGGAATTCACAGAGCTGATTTTCGAGGCATTGTCGAGTTGTCCCCAAATGACATTTGCACGAGCTGTAACATATTTATTCTTATACTGTGCATCAGCAGAGAGAATCTTCACAGCCGATTGACCTACGCTTGAGTATTTATAGGTTTTGTCAGCATTTTTCGTTACATCGTGGCAATAGTATCCCGACACACCAATGCGCAACCCTGGCACACCATTGTAATTGATACGAGCTGCATAGCCCGGAGATGAGAAATTATCGGTTTCGAAAATGCCTTGTTTGCCACTACCAACCCAATTGTCGCGACTAAATCCATCCGCATTCAAGCCAGCCACAACCATGGCTTCATAGTCGAAGTTGGCATAGCCCTTACCAAACGTACCGCTGATGGCAAAACCTGTTTCATGCCAAGTGGAGGGAATGATGGTGGTTTCACCTTCAGGACGACTGGTGCCGAAAAAGTTAATTGGCTCATGATGAGAATTGGTGAGTCCTAAGGGCACAATCATGTGACCCGCACGAATGTTTAACCAAGGAAAGGCACTGTAGGTGATGTGAAATTGTTCAAGGGCCACTTCACCGCCTTTTTCTAATTCATATTCGTACTCCATGTTTTCTGTAGGTTCAAGTTCTTGTGCAAAACCTACACCGCCCGACTCAAACTCAATCTCGGTGCCGAGTGTCCAACGGGGAGAAAATTTGTAGTCGAAAGCAAACACAAAACGGGGAATGCTGATAGTATTGCGGCGTTCATGCGAGTTGCCTGTTGACAAGCCCGAATAGCGGTTTGTTCCATAGTTTAGAAAATTTGCCACCATTTCGCCGTAGCCACCGAAGCGGAACTTCTTGTAGTCGTCGTCGGAACTGATGGCTTTAATCTTCTTTTCTTTCGGTGCAGCCTCGCCACCACCGCAGCACGACATGGGGGCGGGAGCGGGAGCGTGTGCTTCAAGTTGATTGGTGCGCGACTGAAGGGCATTGAGCTGACTTTGCAAGCAAGCCACCTGACGCGCAAGTTCTTTAACGGAATCGTTGGTGGCTTTAGCCTTGGCCTTGCAGCACTCGGTTTTGTCGTCATTGACAGTAGCAACCTTAGCCGTCTCAACGGGTACGTCAGCTTTAGCCTTCAAAGCATTGCCAGAGGCCATAGCTAAAGCACCTAGAGTGAGGAGAGCAAATTTTGTTTTCATTCTTTATTCTTTATCGTGTAATGTTTGTTTCGAAAGAGAGGGGGGGGGTAGCCTTTTAGAGGAAGAATGTTTTAAAAAAAGGTTTACGGACAACATAAAGGAGTGAATAAAGAATGAATGAGGGCAAAGTGTGAAAATCTAGCAGCCGCGCCAACGCTAGAGCTTTATTTCTTCGAGTAACCTCCTTCGGGATAAAAGTGATGAGATTGTTTCTGAAAGCAAAATAGCTCAATTTGAGGTGGTGGCTCGAACTGTGCTTGTTTCCACATCCTTGCTTGTTGTCCGCAAACCTTTATATTTATATCCTATGGCTACGGTTTCTTTATTCAATTAGACTGATTACTGACAGCACGATTGCTTGGCATTGCCTTGGCAGCATCCTTGACCATTCTGGCCACAGGTTTGCTTTTCGCCATCGGCAGTTTTCTTGCCACAGCACGATTGTTTGTCTTGCTTCTTGCTCTTTTTCTGCTTCTTCGTCTTCTTCTGCTTCTTCTGTTTTGAAGTGTCATCCTTCTTTTCAGGGTTGGTGGGGGTGGCAGAAGTGATGCCGTCTAATTCGGTGGGAACGTCCCGACCCGTGGTAGCAGCTAAGGGGGCTATGCCTGCCGTGAGCAGCAAAGCCGCGCCGAGCAACATTTTTAGCTTAAGAGCTTTCATCGTTTTATATTATATAAGAGGTAGGTTTGGCTTGCGTAAGGCTTAATTTATCGTAACGTAGTCTTAAATTAACCTACTTCGTTTGTTTTCGAGTGCAAAGTTACGGCAAGTTGCAGCTACCCACAATCACAATGATTTAGCAAATAATTAAGCCACTAGGTAAGGATTTTGGCGTTTTCCTACCTAGAGAACGATGCAAAATACCCATTAGTGGGTACTGACATCCTACTAAAAATGTATAAATTTGCAGCGCATAGAGATAACAATGCCCTTCTCTGTTTGCACCGAAGGACGTTTCTAGAATTTGCTCCACGCTAGAAGAAGCACATTTTAGAAACTCTTTCACTGTATACCTAGGCCAATAAGCATTAGTCTAGCGTTAGAAATCAAAACAAAAAGATG
Organism: Oribacterium sp.; assembly: GCA_963656725.1. Taxonomy (GTDB): domain Bacteria; phylum Bacteroidota; class Bacteroidia; order Bacteroidales; family Bacteroidaceae; genus Alloprevotella. Next base: position 15,856 of record CAVKKI010000026.1, read on the forward strand.
GTTTATAACAACACAAATAGCTATAAGGAAACCGACCACATGTGTGACGTGATTTGCGACGAGCCCTCGCTGTTGCAAATGATTTCACGCTTCGGCATCCCACTCGGCGTGGGCGACCAAACCGTGAGCCAAGTGTGCGAGGCACATGGCGTGGACACCGCCACCTTCCTTTCAGTGGCCAACTTTATTCGTCGCGGCGCACGCGGGGCTGCCGACAGCATTGAGAAAGTGTCGGTGGAGTGTCTGACCAACTACTTGAAACAGGCTCACACCTATTTTCTCGACTTTCAATTGCCCAACATCCGACGCAAGCTGCTCGAAGCTCTCGACTGCTCACAAACGGGTAAGGTGTCGTATCTCATCTTGAAATTCTACGACGACTACATGGCCGAGGTGCGCAAACACATGCAACACGAAAACCGCAAGGTGTTTGGCTACGTGGAGCAATTGCTGCAAGGCCGACGCACGGGCGAATACACCATTTCGCAATTTGCCCGTGGCCACAACAGCATCGATGTAAAACTGCAGGAACTGAAAAACATCATCATAAAATACTACGCCCCAACGGAGCAAGCCGAACTGCTTAACAACGTGCTGTTCGACATCTTCACCTGCGAACGCGACCTCCGCATTCACTGCCAAGTGGAAGACGACATCTTCGTGCCAGCCGTGGCCATTCTGGAGGAAAAAGTGGGCATTCAAGAAGATAACAACGACAACGACGCGAAGCGCACAGAAGATGCGCTGTCCGACCGCGAGCGCGAAATTGTGCACGCAGTGGTGTGTGGCCTCTCTAACAAGCAAATTGCCGAAACACTCTACATCTCGCTCAACACTGTGCTCACTCACCGCAAAAACATTGCACGCAAACTCAACATCCACTCCGTGGCAGGTCTCACCATCTACGCCATCGTTAACAAAATCGTTAACATCGAGGAACTGCAGGCTAAAGAGCAGTAACCCCCCACTCCATAATAAAACAAAAGAAAGCTTTACTCTCCCATTATTGGGGAAGTAAAGCTTTCTTTTTGAAAGTAGTTTTTAGAAAATTAATCAAGCGGAGCTTTCTTAATTGCGCCAATGCGATAGCCAAGATTTGAAGCAGCCTCTAGCAATTCGTTTTTAAAATAGTAAGCCACGCTGCCCACAAACGACACTTCAAGATCGGAGCGACCATAAACAGCCACATTGCGACGGAAAAAGCGTTCGAACTCATCGACCACCAAGGCTCGAACTGCTGCATCGTCAAGATGCTTGCTCAAAAACGGTGCAAAGGAAGCCAAGAAGCGATTGGCCATGGGCATGCGATATACCTTTTTAATAATGTCGGCCTGACTTAAATGATAGGTGGCCTCAAAATCATCGCGCACCGACTTTGGCAACTGCTGCTTCAGCACATCGCCTAGCAATCGGCGACCAAGCACTGCCCCACTCCCTTCGTCACCCAAAATATAGCCCAAGGGCGAAACGTTCTTTTGTAACTCGCCATTCACAAACAAACCGCTATTGCTGCCCGTGCCGAGAATGCAAGCAATGCCTGTGCCTTCATCGCCCAGCAAAGCATGGGCTGCTCCTATTAAATCAGAGTCCACCACCACTTCTTTGGCCATCGGCATAAGCGCGTGCAACACCACCTTTAGATCGGCGGCATAAGTGCCCAAGCATCCCGCTCCAAAAAACTTCACCACCTCTGGTTGCTGAAACTCCTCAGCCGAGAGCAGTTCCTTCTTTAAGATAGCAACGATTTCTTCCGTGCTCAATATTACGGGGTTCACCCCTTGTGTGCAAAAGCGAGCCACCCTAGTGTCACCTCTCATCAACACCCAATCAGCCTTAGTGCTTCCCCCATCAGCAATCAGCGTAAGAAATGTTTTTTCCATAAACCAACATTTGTTTTTATTCTTGCAAAATTACGAATGAATTGGGGATTGGGGA
>CAVKKI010000027.1:0-17782 GCA_963656725.1 Oribacterium sp.
TGGCTTCGGCACAAGGAAAGTCGGCAAAAAGGGCGGGCGTTACTTGGTTGATGCGTTTGTCGGTGCATTGCGCCGAAAGCACCACGGCTACCAGCAACTCGAAGGGGTTTGAAAAGTGTAACTCCGTTTCGGTGGCATCCATGGTGCGTTCAAAATAGCGAAGCACGTGTTCGTATAAATCTTTTTTACGCATTTTTCATGATGAGAAATCCTGCTCCCACAGCGATGACTCCGCAAAAGAGTGAGAGAGCGAGGTAAGCTAGAGCTAGCCCCGTTGCCCCTTGTCGAAGGAGCGTGAAACATTCATTAGAAAAAGTGGAAAATGTGGTGAATCCGCCACAAAATCCAGTCACCAGTAACATATATAAAAGGTCTGCTCCTCGACGCTGAAGTGCGCCAGAGAGCAGGCCTATGAGCAAGCAACCAATGACGTTGACGGCAAATGTGGCCCAAGGAAAGTTGCCACTGGTGTGCGATTTAATGAGATACGCCCCTATGGCGTAACGGCACAAACTGCCTAAGCCTCCGCCAATGAAAATGCTGAAAAATTGAAGCATGAGATGCATGCGTTTTTATTTGTTGAGCTCTGCTAGGCGGCTAATGTATTTGCCCAAAATGTCGAACTCAAGGTTTACCTTTGTTCCCACCTGAATGTTGTGGAAGTTGGTGTTGTCGTAGGTGTAGGGAATGATGCACACTTTAAATGTGTTGCGAGTGGGCTCGCACACGGTGAGACTTACGCCGTTGACGGTGACAGAGCCTTTGGCTACGGTGAAATAGCCTTGCTTGATGAGTTCGGGCGACACTTCATATTCAAAAGTGTATTCGTAGCTGCCGTCGGCATCGTCGATGCGGATGCAAGTGGCAGTGGTGTCAACGTGTCCTTGCACGATGTGTCCGTCGAGGCGTCCGTTCATTATCATGGAGCGTTCCACATTCACTTCATCGCCCGGTTGCAACAATCCGAGGTTGGAGCGCTTGAGTGTTTCGTCCATAGCCGTCACAACATATTGGTTGCCGTTGAGCTTTACCACGGTAAGGCAAACGCCATTGTGCGCCACGCTTTGGTCAATTTTTAATTCGTGACCAAAGTTACATTCCAGTGTGAAGTGCTTATTTTCTTTGTCTTGTTCCACAGCCACCACGCGGGCGGTGCTTTCTACTATACCTGAAAACATAGTTAAGTGTGAGTTGTTTTTATTTTAAGTATTTACCGATGGCTACGGTGTCTCCGTCTACAAGGAGTTGGCCATTCTGTATTTTATAGTCTTTGAGCTTTTGGTCGAGTTCGGTGAGGTTGATGAGCACGCTGATGGCCGTGTTGTTGTCCTTTGTGGTGAGTGCGTAGCGATTGCCGTAGGTGAGGCTACCGTAAATTTTTCCATCGGTGCCGTCTTCGGCCGTGCGACATAGGTGAAGGGTGTCGCCTTGATCGGTAACCATGCTAAATGTGCTCATGCCAAAATCGTCGGTGGCTTTGCCATAGAGCGTGCTGTCGTTGGCATTATCAGCAACCGTTGTGGCGTGAACTGAGTCGGCGGTGGCGGTAGTGTTTGCATCTCCTTTCTTTTTGTTGCAAGCAGCAAAGCTTAGCAATGTGGCTAGGAGTAGCAATAGCGGTAAATGTTTTCGAATGGATTGCATTGTTGTTCTTGTTTTGTGAGTGAATGGGGACGAATCGGCTTGTTTGTGGCTTCTTCTTTTTTTTATTCCACTTTTTCGTTGCGAAGTTACAAAATCTTTTAGATGCACTTGAAGTTTTCTTCTTTTTTTCGCAAAGCGGCAATAGAATGTGTTTCGATTTGATGAGAATTGATGAGTAAAGAAAAATCCAACAAACAGCTGTTGCGTGCGGCTTGCTGGATAATTATCTTCTATTAATGTTGGTTCTATAATAGAGATTACCACCTTTAATCAGCTAACTAAATTAACGGCATTCCTAAATCAAGGCATTCTTTGCGCATGGTTTCGGGCCAAATGCTGGCTTGAATTTCACCGATGTGAGCTTTGTGGAGCAGCACCATGCACAGGCGACTTTGGCCTATGCCGCCACCGATGGAGAGTGGCAGTTCGTCGTTGAGCAGGCGTTGATGGAAGTAGAGTTGTTTTCTCTCTTCTTTTCTTTCAATTTGTAGTTGACGAAGAAGGGATTCTTTATCTACTCGAATGCCCATAGATGACAACTCGAACGAACGCTCTAGAACGGGATACCAAATTAGAATGTCGCCATTCAATCCGGCTAGACCATTTTCTGCTACACTCGTCCAATCGTCGTAGTCGGGGGCTCGGCCATCGTGCTTTTTACCATCGGAAAGTTTGCCACCAATGCCAATGACGAACACGGCACCATATTTTTTGCAAATGGCATCTTCACGTTCTTTGGGTGTGAGGTCGGGATACATTTGCAGCAGTTCTTCGCTATGAATGAAATGAATTTTTTCGGGAAGGAAGGGCTTGATGGTGTCGTAGGTTTCGCAAACTAAATATTCTGTGCGGCGAATGGCTGCGTAGATGCGCTCTACAACGTTTTGAAGAAAAGAAAGTGTGCGGTTTTCTTGCTGGATGACGGCTTCCCAGTCCCATTGATCCACATAGAGTGAGTGAAGGTTGTCCAACTCCTCGTCGGCACGAATGGCGTTCATGTCGGTGTAGATGCCGTAGCCCGTAGGGATGTGGTAGTCGGCCAAGGTTAGGCGTTTCCATTTAGCCAACGAATGTACTACTTCGGCCTTCCGGTCGCCTAAGGCTTTGATGGGAAAAGTGACAGGGCGCTCCACGCCATTTAAGTCGTCGTTTATGCCAAGGCCTTGCATCACAAACAATGGGGCTGTGACGCGGCGCAATCGGAGTTCGGTTGAGAGGTTTTGCTGAAAAAAGTCCTTTATGAGTTTGATGCCTTGCTCGGTTTTGTGCATGTTGAGCAAGGGTGCGTAGTTTTTAGGTTTGATGAGTTGGCTCATTATTGTGTTGAGTTTTCTATCTTGGGTTGTTAATGTGAGAAGAATTGGCTTTAAGCCGTGCAAAATTATAAATTATTTTCTATTTGATAGCACTTTGGGTTAAAACTTTGCGATTTGTGATGGAAAACTCTTTTGTGGTAGCAATTAGTAATGTGTTGAATGGAATGCACGTTCTTTTAAATGGTTTCAAAGCAAAACGAAAAAGCGTTGCGCTCTGATTGAGCACAACGCTTTGTATGAGAGGCAAACCACTCTTTGAACGGGAGTGTGTTTGTCGCAAGTCTTGAAAGAGGTTAGCGATTACTCACCCTTCTCCATTTTAGCCTTCAATGCTGCGAGAGCATCGTTCTCACCGAGAGAGGTGGTAGCGGCTTGGTTTTGGATTGCGGGGATGTCGCTGTTCTTGCTCTTATTAGCGCGGGGCTTGCGAGGAGCGGGAGCGTCACCACGTTGAGCATCTTCGAAGGTGCGGCTGTGAGAAAGGATGATGCGCTTGCTATCCTTGTTAAACTCAATCACCTTGAAGGGAAGCTTCTCGCCTTCCTTAGCGTGTGAGCCGTCTTCCTTAACGAGGTGCTTGGGAGTGGCAAAGCCTTCCACACCGTATTCGAGCTGAACCACTGCGCCCTTATCCATCAACTCAGTGATGGTGCCTTCGTGTACGCTGCCTTCAGTGAAAGTAGATTCGAATACGTCCCAGGGGTTTTCTTCGAGTTGCTTGTGACCGAGAGAGAGACGACGGTTGTCTTTGTCGATTTCGAGAACAATCACTTCGATGTCGGCACCGATTTGAGTGAACTCAGAGGGGTGCTTAATCTTCTTAGTCCAAGAAAGGTCGGAGATGTGGATGAGGCCGTCAACGCCTTCTTCGAGTTCAACGAACACACCGAAGTTGGTGAAGTTGCGAACCTTAGCGTGGTGCTTAGAGCCAACGGGGTATTTCACCTCGATGTCCTTCCAAGGATCGTCCTTAAGTTGCTTGATGCCGAGAGACATCTTGCGTTCTTGACGGTCGAGGGTGAGGATAACGGCTTCTACTTCGTCGCCTACTTTGAGGAAGTCTTGAGCAGAACGGAGGTGTTGGCTCCAGCTCATTTCGCTTACGTGGATAAGACCTTCTACACCAGGAGCGATTTCAACGAATGCACCGTAATCGGCCATCACAACAACCTTACCCTTAACCTTGTCGCCTACCTTGAGGTCAGCGTCGAGGGCATCCCAGGGATGGGGAGTGAGTTGCTTCAAACCAAGGGCAATGCGCTTCTTCTCTTCGTCGAAGTCGAGGATAACGACATTGAGCTTTTGGTCGAGTTCTACAATTTCGTGAGGATCGTTTACACGGCCCCAAGAGAGGTCGGTGATGTGAATCAAACCGTCTACGCCGCCGAGGTCGATGAACACACCATAAGAAGTGATGTTCTTAACAGTGCCTTCGAGCACTTGACCCTTCTGAAGCTTAGAAATGATTTCTTGCTTCTGGGCTTCGAGCTCAGCTTCGATAAGAGCCTTGTGAGAAACGACAACGTTTTTGTATTCTTGGTTGATTTTAACCACTTGGAATTCCATGGTTTTGCCAACGAATACGTCGTAGTCGCGGATGGGCTTAACGTCGATTTGTGAACCGGGCAAGAAGGCTTCGATGCCGAAGATGTCTACAATCATACCACCCTTTGTGCGGCACTTGATGTAGCCCTTGATGATTTCCTTGTTCTCGAGAGCAGCGTTAACGCGTTCCCAAGACTTGCTTGCACGAGCCTTCTTGTGAGAGAGCACGAGTTGGCCACGCTTGTCTTCTTGATTTTCAACGTATACTTCTACAGTATCGCCTACCTTCAAGTCGGGGTTGTAACGGAATTCGTTTACGGGGATGATACCGTCGCTCTTGTAGCCGATGTTAACAACTACTTCGCGCTTGCCAATTGAGATTACTTGACCCTCAACCACTTCGTTCTCGTTTACACGGCCGAGTGTTTGGTCGTAAGCCTTCTCTTGTTCGTCGTGGCTTTGGGTTGATTCTACAGTACCGTTCTCGAATGCGTTCCAGTCAAAGTCCGCAAGCGGTGCAATGTTTTTTAAATTCTCCATTTAATGAGTTAATAATAATGTGAATAATAGCGGCTATGGCTTCTTGCTTGCAAGTGGCGGTAGGAACGAGGTGGGCGCTCGGCCCGGGTGGAGAGGTTGTTCGGACGGCCCTCATCTCAAGTCTCGGCCATAACTGGGCGCAAATTTACGAAGAATATTTTGCTCTGTATCTTTTTTTGCTGATTTTCTTGTGTTTTGCCCTTATTTTATGCCCATTTTCCTTCTCACGGATGGAAAATGGGCTGCATTCTGGTCTTTGTGGGGGTAGATGGCTAGCCGATGGTGATGGTTTTTATTTCAATGTCTTCCAGTGGGCGGTCGTTGCGGTCGGTTGTGGCTTTAATGATTTCTTCCACCACGTCAAGTCCCTCTGTGACACACCCAAACACGGTGTATTGCCCATCTAAATGCGGTGTGCCGCCTAGCGTGGTGTAGGCTTCCGTTTGTTCGGGGGTGAATTGCGGCTTTCCCAACTCTTTGCAACGGCTGATGGTCTCTTTCTCTAATTCGTCTTGTAGTGCTTGCAGCCCTGCGCGATCGTGGTTGCGTCGAAGGCTGATAATTTCAGCTCGATGCTCATTGACTAGGGCGTTAAACACTTGCTGCTGTTGCTGCATGGCAAGTTGCTTCTCCATTTGCTTGAGTTCGTTGGGCTTGTAAACCTTTCCCCAAACGATGTAGAACTGGCTGCCGCTGCTTTCGCGCTCAGGGTTTACCTCATCGGCAAGTCGGGCTGCGCAAAGCGAACCGCGTTTGTGGAAAAGGGTGGGGTAGACAATCTCGGCGGGCACTTTGTAGTCGGGTCCGCCCGTTCCGAGCATCTTTCCTTTGGGAGCGCCTTTGCTGTCGGGGTCGCCCGTTTGTATCATAAAATCTTTGATGACGCGGTGAAAAAGTGTGCCGTCGTAGTAATGCTGTTCTACCAGTTTGATGAAATTGTCGCGATGTTGAGGCGTTTCGTCGTAGAGCTGGATAAGAATATTGCCTTTGCTGGTTTCAATAGTGAGTTGCATAATTCAAATAAAAGGGTGTTTAGTTTCTGAATTGATTAATTGCGTTGACCACTTCTTTTGCTTCTTCCTTGCTGATTACTTGGTTCATCGGAATGGAAAGTTCTTGAGCATGGATGCGTTCGGTGATGGGCAAACTCATTGTGTTCCACTCCTTGTAACATTCTTGCTTGTGTGGAGGAATGGGGTAGTGTATAAGCGTTTGTATACCGCAATGGCTGAGGTGTTCTTGCAGCGCATCACGCTGTTTGCAAAAGAGGGGGAATTGGTGATAAACGTTTTGCTTGTCGGGGATACGTTCGGGCAGTGTGATGAGTGGGTTTTGGATGTGTTCGTAATAGAAATGAGCTAACTTTTGTCGTTGCGCATTGTCTTGATCCAAGTAGTTCAGTTTCACGTTCAGCACGGCAGCGTCCATTTCGCTCATTCGGCTATTAATGCCTACGTATTTAAACACATATTTTCTTTCGCTTCCGTAGTTGGCAAGGGTGCGGATGGTGCTAGCCAGCTCTTCGTCGTTGGTTGTGACGGCTCCAGCATCGCCAAAAGCGCCGATGTTTTTTCCAGGATAGAAACTGTGTGCTGCGGCATCGCCTAAGGCTCCCGTTTTGATGCCTTTCCAAGCGCAGCCTTGGCTTTGGGCACAATCTTCCATCAACTTCAGATGGTGGCGTTGGCAAATGCGCTTTAGTTCGTCGTTGTAGGCAATTCTTCCGTAAAGGTGCACAGTCATTACGCCCTTAGTGCGTGGGGTGATGGCTTGCTCAACCTTTGAAATGTCGAGTTCCAGATGCTCAAACGTGGGTTCTACAAGAATGGGACGTAGGTGATTGCGGGTGATGGCTAGGATGGTGGCGATGTAGGTGTTGGCTGGAACGATAATCTCGTCGCCATCGCTCATAACGCCCAATTCTTTGTAAGCCCTAATAATAAGGTAAAGCGCGTCTAATCCATTAGCCACGCTGACGCAATGCGTTGTGCCGATGTAGTGTGCATAGTTTTTTTCAAACTGTGCTATTTCGTTGCCTTGCAGAAACCATCCCGAGCGGATGACGCGTTCCACGGCTGCGGTATATTCCTCTGCGTGGAGTTGAGTGATGGCTTGAAGGTCTAAAAGTTTTACCATTGTTCAATGAATTTGAGGTAGTCATCGTAATGGCGAATATAGTCGTCTTCGTCATATTTGTGTGAGGCTAAGACCAAACAGATGCTGCCCGAGGAAAAACCTTGCTCTGAGGCCCAAATGCCTGGTGGAACGTGCAGTCCCCAAAACGGGCGGTTGAGTTGAACGGTGCGTTTGTTCACTCCATCGTTGAGCACCACCTCGAAACTTCCTGAGGCGGCAATGATGAGCTGGTGGCACGTTTTGTGAGCATGCGCTCCGCGATCCTCGCCTCCGGGAATGTCGTAACTATAAAACACTCGGTCGATGGGGAAGGGCACGTGCTCGTTTTCGTAGACGTAGGTGAGATTGCCTTCGGGGTCGTGGTGTTTGGTTAGTTGGCAAAGCGAGCAATTGAACACGCTTGGGCGAGTGGGCGATGCGGGGAGGGTGAAGGGTGGCGTTAGTTGAAAGGAAGAATTCTGCTCATCGGGCGTGTTGGGCGAATGTGTTTCGCTGATTTTTCCTTGCTTCCATAGCTGAAACTCTTCGTAGTTGAGAATGTAATCGTTTGCATCAAAAGTTTCAGAGGCTAGAACTAGGGCGAGCGAGTTGGTTGAAAAGTTCGTCATCTTTCGCCACGTGCCTTGCGGAACGTATAAACCTTTATATGAGCGGTTGAGCGAGAAAGTTTGCGTTTCTTTCCCGTCGTTCAGTTCCACATCAAAACTTCCCGACAAGGCCACGATGAATTCTTGATTGCGCTTATAGGCGTGTTCGCCTCGGTCGTAGCCACCAGGCACGTCGTAAATCCAATACGCACGTCGAATAACAAATGGAATTTGCTCCATTTGCTCAATGATAGAAAGGTTGCCGCGTCCATCGGCTATTTTGGGCAGTGATAATAGGGAGGGTTGCACGTTGTTGAAGCGTTGAGAGGATTTTCGTTGTTTGGGAAAGAACTACCTTATTCATGGTTCTCATCTTCTTTCGATAAGTAGGCGCACTTTCTCGTTAAAGTCGGTGGCTTGAATGAGTTGTTCAAGTGTGATGTGCATGCGGTAACGCCAATATTGATCGGGGTTGGCGGGCACGTTGATTTGCTCCTTCTCGGGGTGCGGATTGCGTAGATGAGAAGAAATAGAAAGCCAATCTTGAAGGGCGAGCAAACAGAGCATCGAGGGCGATTGCAAGTGTTGCACGATGACCTCCTCGCACAATTCGGGAGTGGCTTCGGTGGGAGCCTGCCCCGCATGGTGCAGTGCTTCGTTCCAAAAGGCTTGTGCTCGTTCTGCGCTCTGTTGCCACCAAAGCCTTAGAGGCTCCATGTCGTGGGTGGCAATGGTGGCTACCGACAAGTAGGGATTATGTGCAGGGTTGCCGAAGCGCATGCCAAACTCTTTGGGCATTCGCTGAATTTCGAGCGAAAGAATTTTTAAGCGTTGCAACACACCTTTTACTGATTCGGGCACCATACCCAAGTCTTCAGCGCAAGGCAACATTCCTTCGCCTTGAAGTGAGAAAAGTTGAAGTGTAGGCGCTAGTGTGTCGGCGCTTTGTGTCACCACGGGAATCTTTTTCATTGCCTCGTCGGCCCAGAATTGGTTGTTGCGACGATAGAAGAAATCATCGTGCATACGGTTGAATGCTTCCCGGTCGCTATCGGTTAGCGATTGAAAAAGGTGTGAGAGCTGTGCCGAAACGCGTGGATGATAAAGTTCGGGATGTTCGCTGTCGTGAATGAACAACACCTCGCACACCACGTCAAGCAGTGCGTCTCGAGTCTTTCCCTCGGGCAATTGTTGCAAAATGTGACGCTGCTTGCGATAGGCATCTTTTAATAAATAGGAACCATTCTCCGCTTTGTGAAAATAGAGTGTAGCCAACTCTGTGTTTCCTGTTTCGGTAAGAAGTTGCTGCATTCGTTCTTCCGACACTTGGGGCACGCACAAAGCGTCGATGTCGGCTTGAAAACCAAAGCCTCGAATCTCTTCCTTGGTGTAGGGAAGGGCAGGACGAAAATGGCCAAGCAGTCCGTACACGTGTTCGGAGGGCACTTCCCAAATGCGGAAAAATCCCAACACATGGTCAATGCGGTAAGCGTCGAAGTAATGCTCCATGTGCTTCAGCCGAGCGCGCCACCAAGCATAGTGATCTTTGCTCATTTCGTCCCAATTATAGGTAGGGAAACCCCAATTTTGCCCATGCGTGGCAAAGTCGTCGGGGGGAGCACCAGCTTGTCCGTTGAAATGAAACAATTGGCCGTCCACCCAAGCCGGCACGCTGTCGCGACTAATGCCGATGGGGATGTCGCCTTTCAAAATAACGCCGTCCTCTTGCGCCTCTTGATGCACTTGCTTCATTTGGCGGTGAAGTAAGTATTGCACAAAGGCATAGAAGTGACGCTCTTTCTGCAGTTGAGGGTGCTTTTGCGCAAACGCTTCCACCTCGTTTGGCTTTGGCGCATCGGCTGGCCAATCGCGGAAGTTGGCGGTGTGGTAAAGGTCGCGTAGAGCGCAAAATGCCGTATAGGCGTTGAGCCATGTTTCGTTGTCTTTACAGAATTTTTTAAATGCCGCGGTGGCAACGATGTTTCTTCCTTTTTCCGTGTAAAGGGCGCGAGCAAATGCCATCTTCAACGCAAAGGCTCGCTCGTAGTCCATTTCGGGCAATTCGTTAAGCTCCTCGCCTTCGACCGCGCATTGTTTATAAGCTTTTGTTTCTTTCCACTCTCGCGGATTGAGATAGAGCGGGTGAAGGGCAAACACGGAGATGCCGTTATAGGGGTAAGAGTCGTGCCAACTCCCTGTGCGGGTAGTGTCGTTGATGGGCAGCAACTGAATGGCGCGCATTCCCACTTCGGCGCTCCAACGAATTAAAGTGCTTAGGTCGCCAAAGTCGCCCACCCCGAAGCTGTCTTTGCTCCTGAGTGAGAATAAGGGAATGACGCAGCCAGCTCCTCGCCAATGTGGCAGTTGAATGCGGGGCAACTCGTCTTGTCGGATGATTGACGCTGATTGGGCAGAATTATAGGCTCCTACTTTACGGTTTCCGCCTTCTTCCCACTGGCAGAGTTGAGGTTGCTCAGGGTCAATCAATAAGTATTTATATTCAAAACCTTCCTCAAAGCAGTTGCGCGACAAGGGTAAGGCCCATTCATACGTGCCCGTTCGTTGCAATGGTAGCGCTTTGCTTGGGTTCCATTCGCCTAGTTCTTCACTACTTCCTACAATGGCCCATTTCTTTCCCTCGGTTGGGGGGAGTGCATGAAGCAGCATGAGGCATGGAGCAGAGAGGTGCTCCATGTGCATTTTCTCGCCGCCACGTGGAGTGAAAATGCATTGACTGAAAGCGGAACGTTGATAAATCAAACTGAGACTTTGATCGGCCCAAGCGTCGACAAAGCAAACCTCTGAGCGGTGATTGAATTGAAAGAAGCGCCAGTGGTTTTGTTCGGTTCGCAACACGTGGCCCGCTTCATCCACTATTTGATAAGCGTGTCGCAACTGAATGCTTTCGTCGGCAATCTCTAGCGTGGTGTGCCAACTTTGGCCGTTGTTGCTTTGAAGGGGATGATATTGCTGGGGTGCGCCATCCACCGAGTAGGCTAATTCTACTCTTTCGTTGGGTTGGGTATAGTAGTCGAGGTGAAAGGTGAGGTTTTTCATTCTTTAGGGCTTACTTTAGGGCTTTCTTAAGAACTAGGGGTGGGAATGTTTTCTGAGAGGAAATTTGAGAAAAGCCCACATTGGGCGGTAAACTTAATAAGAAAAAACGACATACGAGCGCAATTTTCAACAAAAGAGCAAAATTGTTAGTGAGGAGCAAAAAAGTAGGCGAATGTTTTGGGCGCAATGCAGGATGGTTGTATATTTGCATCACATTTAGGCTGTACCGGTTAGATTGGGATACTCATCAATAATAAACTGAACACCGAGTCAACCGATTATTTAATGGCGTGCCGATATGCGCTTGCGTAGGGTCGGATTACAGAGAATAGTTGGAGCTCAAATCTTTTTTAGCTCGGAGTTTCATCACATCACGGTACAGCCATTTTTGTATGAAAGCATCGTGGAGGCTTTCATGGTGAATGAGAAAACGCTTCCACGCACACATATATATATAAAGGTATGCAGAACGGTTTTATTAAAGTGGCGGCTGCCATCCCTTCAGTTCGGGTGGCAGATTGTGCTTATAATATTCAGCAAATTGAAAGCATGATGGCTTCGGCCGAAGGGCAGGGCATTGAAATTCTCTGCCTTCCCGAATTGGCTGTCACCGCCTACACTTGTCAAGACCTTTTTCAGCAACAGGTGTTGCTCGATGAGGCTGAGGCTTCTTTGCTCAAACTGATGGAGTTTAGCCGCAACCTTAATGTGGTCACGCTGGTGGGCGTGCCTATTGTCTATAACAGCATGCTCTTTAATTGCGCCGCCGTCATTCAGCGTGGCAAAGTGTATGGGTTAGTTCCTAAAACGTATATCCCCAACTATAAAGAGTTTTACGAAAAACGTTGGTTCACTTCCTCGCAAGTGTTGCGCGAAGGGGTAGAACTTCGTTTCTGTGGTCAAATCGTTCCTCTGAGCAAAAATCTTTTGTTCTCCACCTCGCACTGCACGTTTGGCGTAGAGATTTGCGAGGATCTTTGGGCGCCCACCCCGACTAGCAATCAGCTCGCTTTGCAAGGGGCTGACATTATTTTTAACCTCAGCGCAAGCAACGAACTCATTGGTAAGGCCACCTATCTGCGCAGTTTGGTGATGAACCAAAGCGCCCGTTTGCTCGCAGGCTACGTTTATGCTGGTTGTGGCTATGGCGAAAGCACACAAGACCTCGTGTTCTCTGGCCGTGCCTTCATTGCTGAGAATGGCACCTTGCTTGCCGAGGGCGAGCGCTTCGCTATGCGCGAACAAATGGTGGCTACGGAAATCGACGTAGAACGCCTACGTGCCGAACGTCGCACCAACACCACTTTCGCCAATGCAGTCGATAATCTGCAAGCCCCTACGGTGAAGGAAATAGAACTGGAACCTTATTCAAGCAACGTAGCCTTCTCGCTCACTCGTTTCGTTGATGCTCATCCCTTTGTGCCCGAAGGGGATGCTCTTGATGAGCGTTGCGAAGAAATTCTTTGCATTCAAAGCGAGGCCTTGGCTCGTCGAGTGGAACATACTCACGCCAAAACCGTTGTCATTGGCATTAGCGGTGGTCTCGACTCTACGTTAGCTCTGTTGGTGGCCGTGCACGCCTTCGATCGCTTAGACCGTGACCGTCGCGGCATTGTGGGTGTGACGATGCCTGGCTTTGGCACCACCGACCGCACCTACACCAACGCCATTAATTTAATGAAAAGTTTGGGGGTAAGCATTCGCGAAATTAGCATTGCCGAAGCGGTGACGCAGCATTTTGTCGATATTGCTCACGACATTAACGTGCACGACCTGACTTACGAAAACTCTCAAGCGCGTGAACGCACCCAAATTTTAATGGACGTGGCCGGCCAAATGGGCGGCTTCGTGGTGGGCACGGGCGACTTGAGCGAATTGGCGCTCGGTTGGGCCACCTACAATGGCGATCACATGAGCATGTATGGCGTGAATGCCTCCATCCCCAAAACCTTGGTGAAACACCTTGTGAGCTGGGCAGCGCGCAATATGGCCGATGAGCAAAGTCGCATCACTTTGCTCGACATTGTGGACACTCCCATTAGTCCGGAACTCATTCCGGCCGACGAAAATGGTAACATCAAGCAGGTGACCGAGGATTTAGTAGGTCCTTACGAGTTGCACGACTTCTTCCTCTACTACACACTTCGCTTCGGATTCCGTCCGCATAAAATCTACCTCTTGGCTTGTCGCGCTTTCAACGGTTCGGGCAATGGCACTGCCTTCGCTCCTGAAATCATTCTTAAATGGCTGCGCACGTTCTTCCGCCGCTTCTTCAGTCAACAGTTTAAGCGTTCGTGCTTGCCCGACGGCCCCAAAGTGGGCAGTTGCTCGCTCAGTCCGCGTGGCGATTGGCGCATGCCTTCCGACGCTTGTGCCGCTGCTTGGTTGGCCGACCTTGAGCAGGATGAACCTCAAACTCCCGTCACCGAATAATCCCTTCCCGACACTATGGCAAAGAAACTTCTCTCTCTGTTTTTCCTCATTTTCCTTGCTCTGCCTCTGGCAGCCAAAGACGAGGCCACTCTCTTCGCACGCATTGTCCCCGACAGAGAACAAGTGTATGCGGGCGACAGCATGCTCGTGTCGGTGGTGATTTACTCTTCACTTCCTATTGCACAAGCACAATGTAGCACCGACTTTAAAATTAAAGGAAAATGCAAGGTACGCAAACTCAACATTAATCGCGACGCCACTGCGGGCCGCACGCGTGAAGGGCGCAACATTTATTACACCCTTGTGTGGAATCAATATGTTGTAGCTCCGCAGCAAGTGGGCTCTTTCACCATTCCGGCTCAAAAGTTTAAAGCCACCTTGCAGCAAGTGGTGCGTATGCCCGACATTTTCGACCAAATGATGGGCGCGCGTCCCGAATATAAAGAGGTCAGTGCGCAGGGCTGTTCCGACAGTTTCACCTTCGAAGTGAAGGAAAAACCACTTCGCTCCACGCAAGAAATGATGCAGAGTGGCAAAGTGGTGCTTTAGTCTCTGTAGCACATTATTATATATAGAATGTATGCTTCCAAGCAAAAGAGTAAAATGCTTTTTGTTTGGAAGTCTTTTTTTACTCAGAGGATGTTGTAGTTGCTTAAAAGTGGGGCTTATAATTACTAATTTCTATTGTAACGAGTTGTCTTCGTGTTAAAAGAAAGGAAAGCGTAATGATTTTTAGTTGATAAAATATGCAGTCTGTGGCGTTATTTGGTACTTTTGCCCTCGAAAAATTAATAACCTAACACGATATGGTAAAAAAATATCTCCCTTTGTGGGTTTTAGCTCTTACTTTAGGTTTACAAACCCCCATCGCTGCCAATGCAGCCGTTCCTTCTAACCCTGTTGATTTGACTTATGCAGCCGAAAACGCTGTCAACTCGGTAGTATATATTAAGGTAACAACAAATAGCAAAACACAAACTATACAATACTCCGACCCCTTTGGGTTCGATGACTTCTTTGGCGATTTCTTTGGCCGCGGCAATGGCGGCAGTGGTAGCCAACAGCGCAAAATTCAAACACCGAAGCGCCAAGGCGCAGGTTCGGGCGTCATTCTCACTGAGGACGGCTATATCGTAACCAATAACCACGTGGTAGAGGATGCTGATGAAATGACCGTAAAACTCAACGACAACCGCGAGTTTAAGGCGCGCATCATCGGCACTGACAAGTCCACCGATCTCGCCCTCATCAAAATTGAAGCCAAAGGCCTTCCCGCTATTAAGGTGGGCAGTTCTTCTGATTTGAAACTCGGTGAGTGGGTGCTTGCCATTGGCAATCCCTTTAGTCTCACTTCAACGGTAACGGCCGGCATCGTTAGTGCCAAGGCCCGTTCGCTAAACGCCACCGCCGGAAGCATTGATAGTTTCATTCAAACCGACGCAGCCATTAATCCAGGTAACTCGGGCGGCGCATTAGTAAACGTGAAAGGCGAACTCGTAGGCATCAACGCTATGCTCTATTCGCAAACCGGTTCTTTCTCGGGCTATGGATTCGCCATTCCTACGGCCATTATGAATAAGGTGGTAGACGACCTTCGCAAATACGGCACCGTGCAACGCGCTTTGCTCGGCATCTCTGGTACTGATGTTTCTACCTACATCGACCAACAGAAGGAAAAGGATAAAACCGTAGACCTTGGCACCGTAAATGGTATCTACGTGGCCGAAGTAAGTGCTGATGGAGCCGCTGCCGAAGCAGGATTGAAAGAAGGCGACGTAATTACGGCTGTAGACGGAAAGAAAATTGAAAAATTCGGTGAGCTCCAAGAGTTGCTCACCAATCACCGTCCGGGCGATAAAGTCACAGTTACTTATCTTCGCGACAAGAAGCAACACAACGCTACGCTCACCCTTCGCAGCATTCAAGGCACAACTACTGCAGTTCAAGCCCTCGACACCGACGCTATGGGCGCAGCACTCCGTCCGCTCACCGATGATGAGAAGAAGGAATTGAGCATCCCCTACGGTTTGATGGTATCAGCCATCCGCGATGGTAAGTTGAAAGATGCCGGCATTACCAAGGGACTTATCATTACGAAGGTGAACGACCGCGAAATGCGCTCTACCTCCGACTTTGATGAGGCTGTGAAAGCGGCCAACATGAGCACCGATCGTGTGCTTTGGATTCGCGCCAAAACTCAAACGGGCCTCAACAAATCGTTTGCCGTAGAGTTGGCCGACCCCAAAGCAACGAAGAGCGATTCAAAGACTAGCAAAAAGAAATAAGATAAATAGGTTTATAGTAAAAAGGTGAATGGCCGTCCTGTGTCTGGGTTTCCCCCAACGCAGGGCGGTTTTCGCTTTTCTTATTAAGCCACTAGTTTTTCTTATCAAGCCACTAGTGAATCACACTTAAGCCACTAGTTTTTCCTATCAAGCCAGTAGTTTTTGTTCGTTTTGAGGGGGGGCTTGGGGGCGACGCGTCCCGCGTCGGCGCTAGCTCAAAAGCACTTGATTATGCAAAAAAATATCTGTAATTTCTTGTCACAAATTGCTTGCGTTACGTGCTAGCGCCGACGCGGGACGCGTCGCCCCCGGAACTACGAGCGTTTCTCTCCCTGTAAGTTTAGATAAACTATTTGCTGTTACTTGCACTAACTGCTTGCACTGCATTGATAATCATGCGTTTCAAGAGTGTAAGCAGCAAATGCTGTTGCTTGCACTAAATGGTTGTTTGCTTGCACTCTTGAATGAAAAATGAAGGCGAGAAACTAGAGTTCGAAAGATTTAGAAAAAAGAGTGCAAGCAGTGCAAGCAGTGCAAGCAAGCCAAAAATTTGCTTGCACTCGTGAAATGCATGATTATCAATGCAGTGCAAGCAGTTAGTGCAAGTAACAGCAACTTGTGCAAGCAAACCTCTAGGAAGGGCAAAATTCCCGATGAAAAGGGCGATTTTTGAAGTTTTCCACAGGTTGTGATGTCACTTTTGTGCATGAGGGTAGATGAGTGTAAGCAAGAAAAAGTGCTGCTTGCACTCTTGAAACGCTTGATAATCAGTGTGAATGCAAGTAATTAGTGCAAGTAACAGCAAATAGTGCAAGTAAAGTCATTGGAAGGCAAAATCCTCGATGAAAAGGGCGATTTTTGGAGTTTTCCACAATTTTGCATAAAAACGACCGAAACCATTTTTGCAACCCTTTTCCTTACCTTCTTCTTATTGGATGTAAGATTGGGGGAGTAGGGGGTGCAAAAATTGTTTCGGTCGTTAGCCTATTTTGTGGCTATAAAAAATAGATGGATGTCGAAATTGAATTTTATTTTTGCTTTTTCAGTTCATCACGAATTTCGCGCAGCAGTTGTACTTCTTCAGAGGGCTCGGCGGGAGCAGCGGGCGCAACGTCCTCTTCCTTCTTCTTGCGTGAAAGTTTAATGACGAGGCGCACCAACAAGAATACACAGAAGGCTATGATGAAAAAGTCGAGGCAAGTTTGCAAAAAGTTACCATAAGCAATGCTCACGGGCTCGCCCCCTTCGTTGAGTGGATTAACGGGAAGATCGTATTTCAAATCTTTGAAGTCGATGCCTCCGATAATCCAGCCAATAGGCGGCATAATCAAGTCGTTTACAATAGATGTAACAATTTTGCCAAAAGCGCCACCAATAATCACACCAACGGCCATGTCGATGGCATTTCCCTTGATAGCGAAGTCTTTAAACTCTTGGATGAATGAAGATTTCATGCTTTTTTTAAAATTTAATGATTAAACTTGGTGCAAAAGTAAAAAGGAATTTGTATTTTTGCGGTGGAAAACGGAAAAAAGTGGCGATGTCCTGAAAGCAAAGCCGTGAGTATTCCCCCTTCCACTAAGAGATAATTCACTGAATATTAACACTTAAATAGTTAATTCATAACTTTTTTAAATCATGACTAAAGTAGGTATTAACGGTTTCGGTCGTATCGGCCGTTTCGTATTCCGTGCTGCTCAAACTCGCAGCGACATCCAGATTGTAGGTATCAACGACCTTTGCCCCGTAGATTACTTGGCATACATGCTCAAGTATGACACTATGCACGGTCACTTCGAAGGCACAATCGAGGCTGACGTAGAAAAGAGCGAGCTCATCGTAAACGGCAACCACATCCGTGTAACTGCTGAACGCAATCCTGCTGACCTTAAGTGGAACGAAGTAGGTGCTGAGTATGTAGTTGAATCTACTGGTCTCTTCCTCACTAAGGAAAAGGCTCAAGCTCACATCGAAGCTGGTGCTAAGTACGTAGTTATGTCTGCTCCTTCTAAGGACGACACTCCTATGTTCGTTTGCGGCGTAAACTTCGACAAGTATGTTAAGGGTACTCAGTTCGTTTCTAACGCTTCTTGCACCACTAACTGCTTGGCTCCTATCGCTAAGGTTTTGAACGATAAGTTCGGCATCACCGATGGTTTGATGACTACCGTTCACTCTACTACTGCTACTCAGAAGACTGTTGACGGTCCCTCTATGAAGGACTGGCGTGGTGGCCGTG
>CAVKKI010000028.1:0-13018 GCA_963656725.1 Oribacterium sp.
ATCCTATCTACAGTGAGGAACTGAAGGTGAATGGTAAGGGTCAGGCTGATGGTGGTCAATTAGTTCAAAACCCCGTATGGGATCGTTACACTAAAAAATAGAATGGCGCTATGAAATATCTGATGAATAAAATCCGTTTGTCGGCAAGCCTCTCTCTATTGCTCCTTTTGGGTGCGGCAACATTCGTTACCTCTTGTAAGGAGAACATTAGTGACGATGCTTACGCCATTAAGACGAAAAAGACGCTTGAAGACTATCTCGTTGATAAACCTGAACTTTCAAGCATAAAGGCTATCTTTGATAAGGCAAAGTTGGGCCTCTCGACCAATGCCTCTTCTGTGGGTAGCGTGCTCGCTGCACGTGGTAACTACACGGTGTTTGCTCCTAACAACGACGCTGTAGCTGCCTATGTTTCCGAACTTACTAATGGTAAAAGCACCGACTACAACGACCTCGACTCGTTGCAGATTTCGGCTATTGCTTTGAACTGTATCATTGACAATGGTTCGAATAGTGCTTACGAATTGGCCGACTTTCCCAATGATGGTATGTTTGCCACTACTAACTTGAAAGATCGTCGTGTATCAAGTAAGGACGTAGATGGTGAGTATATCATCAATGACGTGGCCAAGGTGCTTGAATCAAACCTCGAAGCTTCGAATGGTATGATGCACGTGGTAAGCAGTGTGATTGTCCCCTCTGACAAATCTATTTCTGAACTTCTTGCTGAAGCGCCCAATATGCGCATTATGTCGAAATTGCTTTCTATCACAGGTTTCGAAGACAAAATCGCTCTTCAAACCACGAAGGAAGAGGAATACGAAAAGGAAAACCTTACGCATGCTGGTGAAACACGTAAACTGACCGACATCGTGCCTGTTACGTTTACTTACCAAAGCAAGCGTGTGATTGGTTTCACTGGCTTCGTAGAGACTGACGATGTTTTTGCACAAGATTGGAATATTACCAAACCTGAAGTTGATGAAAATGGTAACATTACTAACTGGTCAACCATTGAAAGTCAACTGAAGAGCAAGTGTGAGGCCATTTATGGTGAAGAAGATGCTGATAACTACGCAAGTGAGAACAATGCGCTCAACCAGTTCCTTGCCTACCACTTCATGGAGGGTAAGATTGTGCTTGAAGACCGTTCCGCTGTTCACCACTGGAACGAGTATGGTTATGCTTGCGGTGAAAGCTACACTGTGAAATCTTCTTCTATCTACCCAACGAATGTGTGGGATTACTACACCATGATGTCGGGTGCGTTGATTAAGATTACTCAAGTGGCTGATGCTACCAATATTGACGCTTCTGTAAAGAACGATGCCGATAAGTTCTTCTTGAATCGTATTTCTGTTTATAACACCGAATGGGTGGATCAGAACCAAGGCGATTACAGTGAGAAGGGCGTTAATCCCGAATACGTTAATGGTGGTTCGGATGCAAATGGCTTAAATATTGAAATTAGCAGCAAAAATGAGGTGGATGGCACAACCTACACCAACGATGGTGCAAATGGTTATTATTTCCCCATTAATCACATTCTCGTAAATACAAACGCTACTAAAAATGCTTTAAGTTCAGAGCGCATTCGTATTGACTTCACCACAATGTTCCCCGAATTCCTCTCGAACAACTTGCGTGGTAGCCAAGCTGCTTACTTCCCCCAAGGTTATTTTGCTAATATCTCTAATGAAAGTAGCGACACTAAGTTCTTTTACATGCAAGAGGGCTTCAATGGCGCTAACTTCGGTTGGAAGGACTATCAAGGTGATGAATTCGCCATTAGTGGTCAATATGACTTCGTGATGAAGCTTCCTCGTGTACCTAAGACAGGTACTTACGAACTTCGTTTGGCTTGTTCGAACAATGCAGAACGTGGTATGGTGACGCTTTATCTCGGAACTTCTCCCACTAGCCTTGTGCCTGTAGGCTTGCCTATCGACCAACGTGAGACTCCTGACATGATTCCTGGTGAACCTTGGGTGGCTGATAAGGATGTTAGCTATGACAAAACAACCTGTTTGGAGAACGATCGTAACCTCCGTAACCAAGGTTATATGAAGGGCCCGCAGTATTTCCACCAGAATGGTAAGAGTAAGGATGGCGAACCTGTGCGTAACATTAAGGGTGCAGGTACTGTGGATGCTGCCGCTTTGCGTCGTATCTTGAAGGCTCAGACTTTCGAAGCCGACAAAGATTACTATCTACGCTTTAAGTTGGCTATCCCCGATTACGCTAACTCTCGTCTCTTCCTCGATTACATCGAGTTTGTTCCCTCTTCAATTTATAACGGAACAGAACCCGAGGATATTTGGTAATCCTATAGAAGAAATCGAGAAAGCATTTTAGAAAAAAGCATAATCGAAAAAGGATAATTGGTATTAACGAAACCACAACATTTCCTATCATGAAATTTAATTCATTACAAAAGGTCATGGGCGGTGTCTTGGGAGCAGCAATGCTCCTGAGCTTCCCCTCTTGCTCTGATGACCATTACGATATTAAAGGTGGGGCTGATGGTTCAGACCAAACGATTTGGGCTAACCTGAAAGCACATCCCGAGCAATTCGACTCCTTGTGTACTATTCTTGAGAAATTAAGAGTTTATACGAAGGAGGAGGACAAAAAGCGCACAATGACTTATGCCGAGTTGCTCAATAGTCCGCAGACATTCACTTTTTGGGCTCCTCTCAAAGGTTATTTCAACGCACAAAGCTATTTAGACCAAATTTCTCAGATTCAGGCTTACAGAACAGCTGGTTTGACGGATAAGGCCGATACTTTGGAGTATAACCTGGGCCTTCAGTTTGCTCAAAACCACATGGCTCGTTCTAATTATGAGTCGAACACCGACGATCAAGAGGTTCGCCTTTACAATGGCAAACTGAGCACCTATTCGTTGGGTAGTGAGCAGTTTAATGGCGTGGCCATGGACAAGTCTTTGGTCTTCCCCTCATCCAATGGCGTTATTCATGGTTTGAAGGGTATTTCCGTGTTTAGTCCTAACATCTATGACTACATGGGTAACCACTCTGACATTTTCTCCACCGTTTACGGTACACTCACAGATCCTTCCATCAATAAGCGTGTCTTCGATGAAGCCTCTAGTACGGCTGGTGGTATGAACTCAGAGGGTAACATGGTGTATGTGGACTCTGTGTTCTATTACAACAATGAAATTCTTACTCAAAGTGGTGCTTCCATTAAAAATGAGGATAGTACTTACGTAGCTGTAATTCCTACAGATCAAGCTTGGAAAACTGCCGAAGAAAAGGTAAAGGAACTTTTCCGCTATGGCAAGAAATACAAATATAGCTATCGTGGTGGTAACACTGATATTGCTCAACAATTCTCTGATACCTACGATACGGATGATCCCGACTCTTTGCAAAACTATAACACAAAGAAGGCGCTCATCACAAGTATGTATTTCAGTGCTTCAGTAATGGGCTTAGATGCTAGCTACGAGCCTTATCGTGATCACAAAGATCAAATTGCTAAATATGTGCTCACTGCCGATTCACTCAATTCTACGAATAGCCTTACTTTCTACAATCCTAACAAGGGTGGTCAGAATCCATTATTCGGCGATGGCACTTACGACATCTGCTCTAATGGTATTGCATTCCCTGTTACAAGTTACGATGTAGATCCCTCTTACACCATTATGCAAAGCAAACCCATCGATTTGCTCTACTCAAGCAACGTGGGTGACTTCATCATTGGTTCATCGCAGGGTACGGGTGAGTATAACTACCTAACGGCTTCTAACTTGAACACTCAAGAGATGAACGACTCTTCTGAGAACGCTCCCAAGTTTGATATCTCATCACTTGAGACAAAGGGCTATCGCTACTTCTCAATTAACTCGGGTGTGAACTCTCCGATGTACGTTTATTTCCCCTTACCTTCGCTCTATAGCGGTCACTACAAAATTAGTCTTCAGATTCTTCCGAACCGTGTGGATGTAAACCACACTTGGTTGAATAAGGACACGAACGAGGAAATTGCTCAGAATACATCGTTCGATGCAGCCGTCTTCACGGACGAAGGTACTCAAATCGGTTCTTCGGTTACAAAGACCGTGAATGAAGATAAGGTAGAAGTGATGACACTTTTTGAAGATATTGAAATCCCCAAGTGCTACTACAACTTGCCTTCTGGAATTTCTAATAGCTATCCTATCTTGCAGCTTTCAATCAACACCCGTAAACACCGTCCGAACTGGAGAAATTACGGAGCTGCTTTGAGTATAGCTAAAATCTTCATAGAACCCGTACGCAATTAGCATCAAGTTTCAAATGGTTGGCTGCGTTTTAAAAAGATAAACTGAAGTATAAAACCTTTCTAATTAAAGGTTCGTTTCGAGTAAAGTTTTGATAAAACCTTCCAACTATTTGAGCAGAACACAACCTTAATATTGCAGATAATGAACAACAATAAGAAAATACACTTGATGCAGGGCACTTTGAGAGCAGGAGTGTGCATGATGATGCTTTCGGGCGCATGCGTACTTTCAGCACAGACCCCACAACAAGACGATAATGCTGCAGCTCCCTCGGTGACTGCAACGCAAAAAGCAAAGAAGAAGGCTCCTCAGTATAAAATGAAGGAGGTGACTGGTTTCGTTAAGGATGGAGCCACGGGCAAACCCGTTGCTGGTGCTAGTGTTCAGTCGTTGAACAATAGCTATTACACAACCATCACTGACGATAAAGGTCATTACTCGATTCGCGTGCCTGAGTTTGTTGACGCACTCTACATTTCTGTAAAGGATAGCGAATACAATCCTGCTCAGGTAGCCATTAAGCGTGACCCCAATCAGGTAACCGTTCTTACGAGCGGAATGCGCACAGACTTCTTCGATAATAGCACGAAGATGAACAACAATCAGAAGATGCTTATCGACGAACCTAACTCTTTGACCATTGAGAATGAAATGGAAAAAGGTTTGGCTGGTTCGTTGCGCATTCTTAACCGTGGCGGTATGCCCGCTCAAGGTGCTGCGATGTTCATCAACGGTTTGAACTCACTGAATAGTACGGCTCAGCCTCTCATCATTATTGATGGTGTGATGATTGATATGCAGTACGACCGCACTTCCATTCATCAAGGCTTCCTCAATAATGTGCTCAACATTGTTGATCCCGATGATATTGAAAGCGTAGAGGTGGTAAAGAATGGAACAGCACTTTACGGTGCAAAGGGTGCCAATGGTGTGCTTCTCATTAACACTCGTCGTGGTAAGAGTATGGCCACTCGCATCAACTTCCGTGCTTATGCTGGTTTCGAAACTTCTCCTGAGCAACTTCAAGTGATGAATGCTAGTCAATATCGCAGCTACATCACAGAGTTGATTGGTACACAGCCTAACATGGAGACATTCAATAGCTCGAAAACCATTCCCTTCTTGAATGAGGATAAGAGCTATTTCTTCTATAATCTTTATCACAACGAAACCGATTGGCAGAAGGATTTATATAAGGACGCTTTCACTCAAAACTACAAAGTGAATGTAGATGGTGGTGATGAAGTGGCTATGTATCACCTCTCTTTGGGTTACACACAGAGCGACGCTACCGCTAAGACGAACGACTTTAATCGCTTGAACATCCGTTTCAACACTGACGTTAACATGTTCAAGAATTTCGTTACAGGTCTTGACTTTGCTTATGCGCGTAATGCTTACAACCTTCGCGACAATGGTTGGGCTGAGAGCTACGACACGCGTAACATCACTTCTCCCAACGTGTTGGGTTTGACTCAGACTCCTTTCATCAGTCCTTATGCCTACTTCGTACACTCTGATGGTGGCGACCTTTCGCTCATCCACTCTGATAAGGTTTATTCGGGCAAGGTTTATAGCGACGACAACAATCCTTACCTTTTCGCTAGCAACTATGGCTATACGGGCCTTATCAACCCCTTCTGGATTCTAGAAAATGGTCAGGGTGACAATAAGAACTTCCAAGAACAAACCCAATTCAACCTCAATGTTTCGCCTAACTATAAGGTGAACAAGTACTTGACTATTAAGGATCGTTTCAGCTACATTCTTAATCGTAACAACGAGAAGTACTATTTGCCTAAGTATGGTACTCCTCCCAAGTCGGTTGAAGGTTTGGGAAGCATCACCAGTATCGTAAGTACTCAATTTGCGAAAGAAACCACTCTTTACAATGATTTCTCTGTAGATTGGCATCGTGCATACGGTGCACACGATATTCAGTTGATTGGTGGCTTCCGCTTTAACTCTTACTCTTATAGTGCAAGCAACATCACAGGTTATAATAATGACCAAGATAAGATGCCTAATATGTCATCTTCTTTGCAGTATAAGACTTATGGTGGTTCTAACGACAACTGGAACAATTTGGCCTACTACCTCAATGCGGCTTACAACTTCAAGAATAAGTACTTCCTTAACGGAAGCATCTCAATGGATGCCTCTTCACGTTTTGGTAAGGAAGCCGATCAAGGTATAAAACTTTGTGGCGTAAGATGGGGACTCTTCCCTTCATTGCAAGGAGCTTGGGTCGTATCAAACGAAAAGTGGTTTAATGTGAAAGGCATCGACTACTTGAAGTTGACGGCTGGTTACGAAATTAGCGGTAACGACAATATCGACTACTATGCCACTCGTACCTATTTCGCCAACACGCAGTTCCTAGACAAGGCCACAGCACTTGTTTTGTCTAACATTCAGAACCCCAAACTTCAGTGGGAAACTACCAACCGTTTCAATGTAGGTTTGCACACTAGTTTGTTGCACAATCGTTTGAACTTGGCTGTTGAGTACTTCCACAGCATCACTGATCACTTGCTCACTCGCAAGTCGGTAAGCGACCTTACCGGTTTGGCCACCATGTGGTCGAATGATGGTACGCTGAAGAACCAAGGCGTTGACTTTAATGTAAACGCAATGCTCGTTCAGCATAAAGATTGGCGTTGGCAAGCTGGCTTCACTATCGGTCATTACAAAAATGAAATCACCGATCTTCCCGTTTCAAACGTGAACACCATCCGCACTTATGCGTTGGACGAAAACGGTGTGCGCATTTCTGATAGCGAAAAGCAAATTCACGGCTACACTTCATCCATCTACGGTAGCAACAACATCCTCACTGCTGTAGGTCATGCCGCAGGTGTGTTCTATGGTTACAAAACGGCTGGTGTGTTTGCTAGCGATGCCGAAGCTTCAACGGCTTACACTGATGCTAATGGCAACCAACGTTACTTGCGCTATCCCACAGGCTTGTCGGAGCAACCCTATCGCAACTTCAAAGCTGGTGATATGCACTTCGTAGACCAGAATGGTGATGGTTGGATTAACGAGGCCGATATGGTAGTGATTGGTGACCCCAATCCCGATATCTATGGTAACATCTACACCTCGCTCAGTTGGAAGTCTTTGAAGTTGGATGTAAACTTCAAGTATTCTTTGGGTAACGATGTTTACAATTATCAGCGTTCCATGCTTGAGTCGCTCAACACGAACTGGAACCAGACTGTAGCCGCCGTTAATCGTTGGCATTATCAAGGTCAGGTAACCGACATTCCTCGTGCTTGCGACACTAGCAGCGATCAGTGGGTGAACAACGAGCGCTTCTCCGACCGTTGGATTGAAGATGGCTCTTACCTCAAACTTAAGAACATTCGACTCACCTACAAGATTCCCGTAAACCTCAGTTGGTTGCTCGGTCTGTCTGTATGGGGTGAATGTAACAACGTGTTCACAATTTCTAAGTACACAGGAACCGACCCCGAGTTCTCTGCAGGCAATGGTGTGCTTTATCAAGGCATCGATGCCGGTTATCTCACTCAAGGTCGTAACTTCAGCTTAGGTGTAACCATTAACCTCTAATCGCATCAAAGAGAAGAGAGAGGAGAGTTGGGATGAGTTACCACAACCTCACTCCAACCTCTCCAACTCTCAACTTTCCACTCTCATATACATTACAGCAATGAAACACAAATCGATTTTAAGTCTTCTCATCTTCCTTATGGGATTGGGCATTACCACCACTTCCTGCGAAGATATGTTGACCCCCGATATGACTCGTTATGCAGAGAATTTTACGGGTAGAGATACCGTTTACTTTTATCTCGGCATTATGCGTAACGTGCAGGATATGGTAGAGCAGAATAAGTTGTTGGGCGACCTCCGAAGCGATTTGGTTGCCAGCACCCAATACAGCAGCGACTCTATTTCGCATATCATCGACTACAACAAAACGGATAAAGACGGTGACAATGCGTTGCTCAACCGTGCAGCCTATTACAAGGTGATTAACCAATGTAACTTCTACTTGGCTAAGTGCGACACCAACGCAATGAAGAATAACATCTACTACATGCGTCGTGAGTATGCACAAGTTGTAAATATCCGTGCTTGGACATACTTGCAATTAGTTCAAACTTATGGCAAGGTCCCCTTCGTAACGAAGCCTGTTGACAATGCTAACACGGGCTGGGAAACCAATCCTGAAAATTGGGCCACAGCCGACAACCTAGTCGACCTTCTTCATTCCGATCTCGAAAAGGCTAATGCCATTGAGAGCGAATTGGGCTATCCTCAGTACGGCACCTATCAAAGTGGTAACTCTTCGTTCACCATTGCCAGCCGCTACCTCTGCTTCTATTCCGACCTCATTCTTGGCGACCTCTATTTGCTTCGTGGCCAAAACCGTTCCGACTATGTAAACGCTGCCAAGAATTATTACCACTTCCTTTATGAGACTTCTAAAAATGGTCGTGGCGGTACAACTACAAGCAACCGTGCCACCTTCTCTGAGGGTAAAAATGCCAATGGTAGCTCTTACTACACGCCCTCTATCTCTAGTTGGATAACAAGTGGCTTGGCTGCAACTGCATTAACCACGGAAGATATCACCATCATCCCCTCTGCAGCTAACAGTTCATTTGGTAGAGTGCTTACTCAAAACTCACAAGTTTGCGGTTTTGACTCTCACTCCACCAATACCACAGACTCTGATGATGACGCCACCACCTCAGGTAGCATTAGCATTACGCTTAACTACAAGTCGCGTCAGGTGCAACCCTCTGAAGGTTATATTAAACTCTGCCAATCACAAAATTATTCTTACACGGAAACCGACCGCAATGGTGAAGCTTCCGACATTAAGTACTACACTGGTGCGGGCGATGCACGCCTTCACGCCACTTGTCCTTATTTCCAAACCAAGGAAGGTCGCTTACGTTTCATCGTGAAGGATGCTCCTGTAACTTACGCTTCTCGTTATGGTGAATCTTCGGGTGCATCGTTTAAACACTACAAGTCGCTTTATCGCACCCGTCAAGTCTATCTCCGTTTGGCCGAGGCTATCAACCGTGCAGGCTATCCCCGCATGGCTTATGCCATCCTTCGTAATGGTGTTTCAAAATCTACCATTCCTGTGCTCACCTCTTCCGACACCATCTATAATGATGATTTGAAGACGCGCACTCCGGTTTATAAGGTAGATAGCACCACTAACCTCGACATCGTTCGTGCAGCCTACTACATTGGTGTTGACGAATTGCGTCGTGCACAGGCCGACCCCGATTTCTCTAGTTTCCTCGACTATTCTTCCACCTATTTCAGCGGCAACTATGGTATTCACGAGTTTGGTTGCGGTTCAGCTTCAACCCTCGACTCGCTCAATGGCTATGAAATTCGTGTGGCTCAGCGTATGGCCGACGAACAACTTCGAGCCAGTGGCACCAATGCTAGTGTTGCGAAAATTGCTAAGCGTTTGCGCGCTGAAGCCAATGAAGGCACAGAGGTAGAAGGAGATGATGATGACGCAGCAAAGGCTGATTCCATTCTCAACGAAGCTCGCAAGAAGTATGACATTGTAGAACCCGATGTGCCTAGTGCACCTGAGGATTTGGCTGAACAGGTGAATGCAGTTGAGACTCTCATTGCTGATGAGTGTGCACTCGAAACCGCCTTCGAGGGTAGCCGTATGTTCGACCTCATTCGCTTTGCTCGTCACAAGAACAATGATACAAGTCTTTCTGCCGACTACGGCACCACTTGGCTTGCTTGGTTGATTTCTCGTCGCGACAAGAGCCTCGCTCCCTACGAGAACCCCACTGAAACAGGTTCGCTCTACGGAACGCTTCTCAATCCCGACAATTGGTATATTGTTAATCCCGTATACTAATTATCGGAACGTCAGAAACTAGTAATTATTTTTACAACTATTGTGTAGTTGTAGAATAAATAACTTTAATGCTTGCGCTTTTAAAACTGAAAATTCAGTTTCAAAAGCGTAAGCTTTTTTTGTTTTGAGAGCGATTTTCGCTTAACTTGTAAGTCGTGGTTACAAAATTATGTAGGCGAAACGGCCTATTTGGAATATTTTTACGATATTTGCAGAAAATAGAACGAGGCTCAGTTTAGCCATCGTTAGAATAACAACTATTGCACACAAGAAATAATGGAATTTTCTGCAAAACAAATAGCGGACTACTTAGGCGGCATCGTAGAGGGTGATGAGAACGCAATGGTGAAGACCTTTGCCAAAATTGAAGAAGGCACGCAGGGAGCAATCTCCTTCTTAGCCAACCCCCACTATGCACATTATCTTTATGACACGGCATCGAGTATCGTGTTGGTGAATAAGGACTTTCAACCCGAACGTGAGGTTAAGACCACTTTGATTCGGGTGGACAATGCTTATGAAGCCATTGCTCGCTTGCTCACGCTCTATCAGTCTACTATGCAGAAACGCTCGGGCATTCATCCCTTGGCTTGTGTGGCCGAATCGGCAACGGTGGGCGAGGATTGCTACATTGGCCCGTTCGCTTACATTAGCGAAAACGTAACGGTGGGCAATGGTTGTCAAATCTATGCTGGCGTGGTGATTGAAGAACGTGCCACAGTGGGCGACGACTGCTTATTCTATCCCAACGTGTCGGTATATCACGATTGTAAAATTGGCAATCGCGTTACGCTTCATTCAGGCACGGTGATAGGTGCCGACGGTTTCGGTTTCGCTCCTGCTGCTGATGGCTACGAGAAGATTCCTCAAATTGGCATTGTTACCATCGAGGATGATGTAGAAATTGGGGCAAACTCTTGCGTGGACCGTTCCACCATGGGCTCCACTTTTGTGCGCAAGGGTGTGAAGTTAGACAATTTGGTGCAAGTGGCTCATAACTGTGAGGTTGGCGCTAACACCGTGATGTCGGCTCAAGTGGGCATTGCTGGCTCCACTAAAATTGGTCAATGGTGCATGTTTGGCGGACAAGTAGGTGTGGCCGGTCACATCGAAGTGGGCGACAGAGTGCTTGCGGGTGCACAAGCAGGCCTCATTGGTAGCGAAAGTGTTCGCAAGGGCAACACGGCTGTGCAAGGATCGCCTGCTATTGGCGGTCGCGACTTCCTCCGCTCTAGCGTGGTGTTTAAGTATCTTCCCGAAATGCGTAAAGAACTCCAAGCATTGCGCAAAGAAATTGAAGAACTTAAGAATAGTAAATAAAAAAGAAGTGGCAGAAGAACATCTTTAGGCCGTTCGCGCTAGCAAAACAAGGTGAAAGCGAAGAAACCGAAACTACCTTTAAGATGATTCCTACTACAACACACATATTCATCTCATGTATAAACAAAGAACTTTAGGTGGTAGCTTTTCGCTGTTTGGAAAAGGACTTCACACGGGTCTAAGTCTAACCGTAACCTTCAATCCTGCAGCTGAGAACCACGGCTATAAAATACAACGCATAGACCTAGAAGGCGAGCCCATCATAGAGGTAATAGCCGAGAATGTGGTCGACACCTCACGCGGAACGGTAGTGGCCAAGGGCGACGCTCGTTGCAGCACGATTGAGCATGCTATGGCGGCACTCTATGCTATGGGCATTGACAACTGTTTGATTCAGGTAAACGGTCCTGAATTTCCCATTCTCGATGGCAGTTCCATTCTTTATGTAGAGAATATTCGCCGAGTGGGTGTGACGGAGCAAAACGCAGCCAAAGACTTCTATGTAATTAAGAAGAAAATAGAATTTCGTGATGAAGCAACAGGCTCGTCCATCATCATCTTGCCCGACGAGCAGTTTTCTATCACCACGATGATATCCTTCGATTCGCAATTCATCAATAGCCAGTTCGCTACGCTCGATAGCATGGAGAACTTTGCCGAAGAGATCGCTTCAGCCCGTACCTTCGTCTTTGTACGCGAGATTGAGCCTTTGCTCAAGGCTGGTTTGATAAAAGGAGGCGACTTAGACAATGCTATCGTGATTTACGAGAAGCAAGTGTCGCAAGAGTCGCTCGACCGCTTAGCCGATCACTTGCACGTAGACCATCGTGACGCTACCAAGTTAGGCTACATTCAAGATCGCCCCTTGGTATGGCAAAATGAGCCTGCTCGTCATAAGTTGCTCGACATCATTGGCGACATGGCCCTCATCGGTCGCCCCATTAAAGGGCGCATCATTGCCACTCGTCCGGGACACACCATCAATAATAAGTTTGCTCGCCAAATGCGACGCGAAATACGTAAGCATGAGGTGCAAGCCCCTAACTACGATCCCAATGAAGAGCCACTGATGGACGTTAATCGCATCCGCGAACTTTTGCCCCATCGCTATCCCATGCAGTTGGTCGACAAGGTGGTCGAAACGGGCTCAAACTTCATTGTTGCCGTGAAGAACGTCACCTCTAACGAGTCCTTCTTCCAAGGACACTTCCCCACGGAGCCCGTAATGCCCGGTGTGTTGCAGATTGAGGCTATGGCGCAAGCAGGCGGTTTGTTGGTGCTCAACTCCATCGAAGAGCCAGAGCGCTGCAGCACCTATTTCCTTCGCATTAACGATGTGAAGTTTCGTAAGAAGGTGGTGCCTGGCGACACCTTACTGTTCCGTGTAGAACTTGTCACTCCCATTCGTCACGGCATAGCCACCATGCAAGGCTTTGCTTTTGTGGGCGAAACTGTGGTAATGGAGGCTAGCTTCACGGCACAAATCACAAAAAACAAATAATTCGCAGCCTTTCGCTAGTGAA
>CAVKKI010000028.1:13028-17725 GCA_963656725.1 Oribacterium sp.
AGATACTGATTAATACACACGAACACAAGATGATAAGTCCATTAGCATACGTACATCCCGAGGCTGTGATTGGCGAAGGGTGTGAAATCGGACCGTTTTGTTACATTGACAAAAATGTTGTGATTGGAAGCAATAATCACCTGATGAACAGTGTGACGGTGCTTTCAGGTTCACGCATTGGCAATGGAAACACACTTTTTCCCGGAGCAGTGATTGGCGCTGTGCCTCAAGACTTAAAGTTTCAGGGTGAGGAAACCACGGCCGAGATTGGTGACAATAACACCATCCGCGAGAATGTAACCATCAATCGTGGCACGGCTGCCAAAGGCAAGACCGTGGTAGGGTCGAATAACTTGCTGATGGAAGGAATGCACGTGGCACATGATGTGATTGTGGGCAACGGTTGCATCATTGGCAATACCACCAAACTAGCTGGTGAGGTAATTGTAGACGACTTCGCCATCATTTCTGCCTGCGTTCTAGTGCATCAATTTTGCCGCATCGGTAGCTATGTGATGGTGGGCGGCGGCACGCGAACGGCACAAGACATTCCTCCATACACTATGGCCGCTCGTGAGCCTGTGAGCTATTGTGGCCTCAATTTGGTGGGATTGCGTCGCCGAGGATTTACCAAAGAAACAATCGACAACATTCACAACGCTTATCGCTTGCTCTATCAGCGTGGAAAATTGCGTGAGGAGTGTTTGAAGGAAATCCGTGAAACCATTCCTATGACTCCCGAAATAGAATACATTTTGGATTTTGTGACCACTTCAAAGCGTGGCATAATCAAGTAAAACACAACAAACAACAATGCTTTACCGAATAAAATTCATTTGCGAAGAAGTGGATGGCTTTGTCCGCGAACTAAAAATTGACAGCGATGCCACTTTCCTTGATTTAAACAAAGCCGTGCTCGATTCTTGCGGATATGCCGATGACCAAATGACCTCTTTCTTTCTTTGTGATGAAGAATGGGAGCGCAAAGAGCAAGTTACTCGTGAAGACATGGGCGCTTCGGGCTACGATGATGAAGACATTTACGTGATGGCCGACACCCGCTTGTCTGAACTTATTGAGGAAGAGGAACAACATTTAGAGTATGTGTTCGATCCTTTCAACAATCGCTCTTTCTATTTGGATGTAAAGGAAATCATTCCCGGACAGCATCTCAAAAAGGCTGAGGTGGTGCGCTCAAAAGGCGATGCTCCCGTGCAAATTGAGGGAATGGACGATGACCCTATTGCACCGCTAAAAGGAGGAAAGAAAAAGACTGCTGCATCGTACGATGATTTCGATGAAGATAGTTTATTCAGCGGAGTCGGAGGTTTCAATGATGACGAACTCGATTTAGACGGATTTGAAATATCTGAGGGAAATCCTTACGAATAATCAGCAGATTTGCTTATAAAATGATAATAAAAGAAATGTGCAAACGCATGAAAGTAAACACCTTCGGCATTTGCACATTTTTCAATTCTTTTTGTGAATGAGCGAAAAGACATTAAAAGTAATCATTGGGTCAACTGGGGTGGGGAAGACGGCCTATGCTTTAAACGTGGCACAGCAGTGTGGCTCTCCTATTCTAAATGCCGACTCTCGCCAAATCTATCGCGACATCCCTATCGGCACAGCTGCTCCCACAGCCGAAGAACAAGCCCAAGTGAAGCACTATTTCGTGGGCACGCTCGGCTTGGAACAATATTATAGTGCGGCGCAGTATGAACAGGAGGCGATGCAACTGCTAACGGAACTATTTCAGAAGCATGACACGTTGGTGATGTCGGGCGGAAGCATGATGTATGTTGATGCTGTGTGTAAAGGAATCGATGATATCCCCACTGTAGACGATGAAACTCGTCAATTGTTGAAGCAACGCTATGAGAACGAGGGATTGGAAACTTTGTTGAAAGAACTTCGACTGCTCGACCCCGAATACTACGAACAATGCGATAAGCGCAACCCTAAGCGTGTGGTGCATGCGTTGGAAATTTGTTATATGACGGGGCGAACGTTTACTTCATTTCGTGTGCGTAAGCAAGTGAACCGCCCTTTCCGTATAGAAAAAATCGGTTTGCAGCGTTCGCGTCCCGAGTTGTTTAGTCGAATTAATCAACGAGTGGAACTGATGATGCAACATGGGCTACTTGAAGAAGCTAAACGGGTGTATCCTTATCGCCACTACAACTCGCTCAATACGGTGGGTTATAAGGAACTTTTTAAATATCTAGATGGTGAATGGCCTCTCGATTTAGCTATTGAGAAAATCCAACGCAATTCTCGTGTTTATGCTAAGAAGCAAATGACTTGGTTTAAAAAAGATGAGGGGGTGCGCTGGGTTGATCTGTAAATTATTCTTACAATAGAACAAAAATTGACTACAATTTAACAATAACAAGCAAGCTTGTTTTGTATTGTATTCGATTTGCACTATCTTTAGATAAGATAGGCTGCATCTCAACAATAAAAACAAGCAAGCTTGTTTTGTATTGTATTCGATTTGCACTATCTTTGCACCCAATATATATTACGAACAAAAACAACTATGAGTAGTTTCTTAACTAAAATAGGAACCCCCTTCCGCTGGGTCGGAAACGGAGTTCGTAAAGTTTGTAGGTGGTATAAAGGGCAATATAAAGGGCGCCCTTGGTGGTATAAAACGCTGACCGCCCTATGGTCATTCTTTGCCTTTATCATCTTCTATTGTTTCGCCGTTTATTTCAATCTATTCTGGCTTTTCGGCAAGTCGCCTTCCATTAACGAAATTCTGCATCCCAAAAATCCCACAGCCTCTGAAATCTATAGCGCTGATGGTAAACTTTTAGGAAAGTATTTCAATGAAAACCGTTCGCCCGTAGCTTACGATTCCATCAACACAGCCTTTTTCGAAGCTTTGGTGGCAACCGAGGATGAGCGCTTCTTCCAACATCACGGCGTGGACTACACCGGCATGTTTGCTGCGGCTAAGGATGCCGCTTTGGGGCATGCCCGTGGCGCTTCCACCATTACGCAGCAGTTGGTGAAGAATATGTTCCGAGTGCGCACGCAATATTCCACGGGCTTACTAGGAAAAGTTCCTGGCTTGCGCATTGTGATTATGAAGAGTAAAGAAATTATTATTGCGCAACTCATTGAACTGCTCACCAACAAGCAAAACATTTTAGAAATGTATGCTAACACGGTGGACTTTGGCTCGAACGCTTTCGGCATTAAAACGGCTGCCAAAACTTATTTCAACACTACGCCTTCGCAGCTGAAACCCGAGGAGGCTGCAGTGCTTGTGGGCTTGCTCAAAGCTACCTCAGCCTATAATCCGCGCATTAATCCGAAAAATTCTTTGGCTCGTCGCAACACGGTACTCAATAATATGTATACCCATCGCGAGATGCTGAAAGAGCGCTTTGGCGATGTTTACATTGCCGACAAGTCTACATTAGAGCGTTTGCAAAACACGCCTATTAATTTGAATTTCAATGTGGAAAACGCTTATGATGGAACCGCTCTCTACTTCCGTGAAGCGCTGAAGAACTACATTGACGAAAAATTCCCCGATCTCGACGTCTATTCCGACGGATTAAAAATTTACACCACGCTCGACTCGCGCATGCAAGCCTATGCCGAAAAGGCTGTTCACGACCAGATGAAAACGGTGCAGCGCAATTTCGACGCTCACTGGCGAGGCGTGGGCGACCCTTGGCGCGATGCTAAAGGCAATATTATTCCAGGGTTTATTGAGGATAAGGTGAAGAAGACCGACACTTATAAAATGCTTCAGGCTCGCTTCCCTAATAATCCGGATTCCATTGAATACCATTTAAATAAGCCCCACGACGTCACGTTGTTTAGTTATGACGGACCCATTCATAAGACGATGTCGACGGTCGACTCGCTTAAGTATATGGTCAAGTTTATGCACACCGGTTTGGTGGCTATGGAGCCCGAGAACGGTTACGTAAGAGCCTATGTGGGCGATATTGATTTCAAAACGTGGAAGTACGACAAGGCTCAAGCCGAGCGTCAGCCAGGTTCCACCTTCAAACTTTTCGTTTACGCCACGGCGATGAAGCAAGGGCTCACTCCCTCCGACACCCGCAAGGATGAGTACATTCGTATGCGAGTTTGGGACAATCAAAAGCATGATAGTGTGTATTGGCAGCCTCATAACGCTAACGGGCGCTTCACTAATGCTGAAATGCCCTTGCGTGCCGCCTTTGCTCGAAGCATCAACACCATTGCAGTGAAAATGGGACAAGAAACGGGCATTTCAAACGTTATTCAAACGGCTCATGATATGGGCATCAAGTCGCCGCTCGACGACAATCCCTCGTTGGCGCTCGGTTCGAACGACGTGACTCTCTACGAATTGGTCAACGCCTACTCTTGCGTGGCAAACAATGGCATTCACCAAGAGCCCGTTATGGTAACGAAAATTGTAGATGCCACAGGCAACGTTATTTTTGAAGCTAAGACTGAAGAAGGCGTTCGCGCTTTGCCACAAACTGCCGCATTCTATATGCAGAAGCTCTTAGAGGCTGGTGTGCGTGATGCCGGTGGCACGTCGCA
Source organism: Oribacterium sp. (assembly GCA_963656725.1). Classification (GTDB taxonomy): domain Bacteria; phylum Bacteroidota; class Bacteroidia; order Bacteroidales; family Bacteroidaceae; genus Alloprevotella. The sequence continues at coordinate 17,592 of CAVKKI010000028.1, forward strand.
AACGTTGGGTGCTGGCATGTATCTAGGTCCTTATGCCAACCAAATGGATATGGGCGGTAAAACGGGTACGTCAAACAATCACTCCGATGCTTGGTTTGTGGGCGTCACTCCCAGCCTTGTAGCAGGCGCTTGGG
>CAVKKI010000029.1:0-17301 GCA_963656725.1 Oribacterium sp.
GCTGCATCGACTCTTGGGGAGCATGGCCTCTGTCGAAGTATCTCATCCCCTATGCCGACCATGAATTTTCATTCATCATCACTCCTGGGGCAAAATAAAGTAAACATTCTCTGATTAGAGCGATAAACACGCCGCTCTGATTCCCTTATAAAAGGTCACGCAAGCATAATAAGTTTTGCGTGACCTTTTCTTTTTGAAAGCAACTCCATTCTACGACTGAAACAACGGCTTACGAGGCATTACTATCAAGCCACTAATTTTTCTTATTAAGCCACTTGTTAAACACTATCAAGCCACTAGTTTTTCCTATTAAGCCACTAGTTAATCACTTGAAAGGAACTAGTCTTTTTCTATTCATTCGATAAGAAATTGAATCAAAAACAGGGGTTACAGAAAAAGGAAAAATAGAACACTTTAAGAAAATTATTCTTCTAACGTCCCTTACAACATAAATTGAATATAGTGTAAGTAAAAATGTAAGCAAAATATCACCTACACTCCCCCCTATAACTTTACTTGCACTATTTGCTGTTACTTGCACTATTGCTTGCACTCACACTGATTATCAACATTTTCAGTAGTGTAAGCAGATAATTACTTTGCTTACACTAGATGCCATTCCTTGCACACGCTGTTGCTGATTTTAGAATGTCTACAAAAGAGACATCACCCCCAATAAGCTATGAAGGCAACAAGCGGGAAAACGAAGAAGACCGAGTGTAAGCAGTGTAAGCAAAGTGCAAGCAATTTTCATTTGCTTGCACTCTGTAATTAATTGATTATCAACCGAATGCAAGCAATTAGTGCAAGTAACAGCAAATAGTACAAGTAAAGTTATAGGTGGAAGAAGAAGCACCTTTCAGTGCATTTACCCCACGCTATATAACCACACCCAACCCAATAAGAAAAATTAACCACTTTCAGTAGCAACGCTAGCTCCTTCCGGGGGCGACGCGTCCTGCGTCGGCGCAAGTGGGAAAGCAAAAAACACCTCTGGCGCAACCTCGTCAGTGGGGGCGACGCGGCCCGCGTCGGCGCAAGAGGAAACGCAAGTAGAAATGAAAATAGCAACGCGAATAACAATGTAATGAGGAATTTTCCTTTTAAGGGCGTGCAAAACCAATAACAACGCAAATGGCAAAAGCAAAAAAATACCAGCAACTAAGCAAAAAAAGCCCAAAAGAACATAGCCATACACATATAATAGGCCATATTCTTTTGAGCTTTCAACAAGAAAGTCCCTTGTATTTGCGCCGCTTCTAGCGCCGACGCGGGACGCGTCGCCCCCAAAAAACTCCCCAAAATTCCTCAAAAGCCTTTCAAAAGTGCTTACCAAATATCCTCACCCTCAGGCGAATCGTAGATGGAACGAGGGCAGAATTCAAAGTAATCAAGATAGAACTCAGTTTTATCGTTATCGAGCACGCTCTTGAAGCGCACATAATAAGTTTTGTCCTTATCGAAATACTGCTTCTTGAGGATGTAGCGAAGGGGAGCGCCATAATAGGTGGAGTTGCCGTAGTTATAATTACGCGTAGGCGTCTTACCCTTAGTGGCACCGATGCAATAATAGTTGGCTCCCTTCATGTAGCCTTGATTGCGAAGGTTGCGGTCGCTCTCGCGGCAAGTGGCCTCATCGTTAGAATTTTCTTCATCACTAACCCAAGGTTTACCAGGGAAGTCGGGCGAAGAAATAATTTCACGCTGATTGATAGGCAAACCGATAGGAGTGGAAGGGAACGACTTATCGTCAAGATACACCTGCATCATGGAGCGCTTCGCATTGTTCTGCGATGACATGCGCAACTCGTAGTAACCGCTAACGGGCACAGGCGGAAGTTTCAGAATGAGGTCATACACACCCATAATCAAGAACTCATCGCCTTGAGCATCGCTCCAGTTGGCACCACTACCCGTTTTCACCGTGAGGTAGCAGATTTTGGTAGAACTGCTCTCGTGAGTGATGTTGTCGAAATAGCCCGTGGGGAACACTTTGTAAACACCGCCCATGCGCACATCGTTTGAAAGAATTTCGGGCAACATGGTGCAGAAGTCCATACGAATGCGTTCCGAACCAAGAGCTCGGCTCGTTTCGTCCGTATTGATGAGAATGTGGTCGATGGTGTAGATGTAGCCGTTAATGGCAGAGCCTGACTGCACACTAGTTTTGCCATTCTCGTCGGTATATTGATTTTGCTCGTAGATTCGAATGTTCAAACCATTGGCCACGGAGTTGGGCGTGAAACTCAATTCTTCATAAGTGCCCGTAAAACCGTTATCGTACTTGCTGATGCGATTTAAATAGTACTCGTGGTTGCCTTTGGCCAACTGCGTCACCTTCACTAAGGCACGCTTGGGCCCAACGGTGGTGTAGTAGTCCCACACGTTAACGCTATAGTTGCTCGATTGCGGATTGCCCGCATCGGTGCCGAAATCGTAGTCGTATTCGTTATAATGCTGCACCATGCCGTTCAAAGGCATACCGCCATAAATGAGGTGATAGGCCACAAATTTATTCACAGCGTTATCGGCATGCGTGTAGTCGGAGTCGGAATTTCCCAAGGCGCTTTCACATTTTTGCTTAATCACGCTGAGAATGTCGTCCCAGTTTTCAATGTTGCCTGTGAGACTATTATAAACCGGAGCAGGGCAACCCCATTCTTTTTGAAACACATCGTCGGTTTCCACAAAAGCAGTGTAGCGAATGCGGCGCTTCTCCATAAAGGCCACCTTGTTATTGGGGTCGGAAGGAATGGGCATTTCCGTAGTACCAATGTGACTAGCTTGCTCTGAGAGGTAAGCGTCCTCTTCATCGGCCTGACTTTTCAGCGAGTCGGCCCAAGTGGTCTCTTTGAGCAACTGCCCCATGATGCGCGTGTTGGGCGTAGCGGCAATAACCTCGGGCACACTCTCGGTGGTGGGATAAACCACGCCGTCGAGCACGTGAAGCATACCGTTGCTTGCCTCAATGTTGCTCGTAATGACTTTGGAGTTGCCGTTGATGTAGTATTCGCCATCGTCGCGCTGCTCGCTAGTGAGTCGGCGATCGTCGAGGGTGGCTAAAACGAAGGTTGTGCCGTTTGCGGGAAAGTCGGCCAACTCGTAGGCGGCCGACGAGCCATTGTCGATGATGCAATTGTAGGCAAGTTTTTTCTTAATGTCGGCGGGAAGTTCGTCAAGGGTATTCACCTTAAACTCTTCCTTGATAAATTCATCTAATGCCTTATTAGTGGGCACAATCACCGTGTAGTTACCACGAGCACTGAGCACACTGCGAAGGGTGGACGACTTTTCAGAAATGCCGAGCTGCACCTCAGAAAAGAGTTTAAGAATTTCAGAATACTGCGCCGTGTCGGCTTCAAGCAATTCAATAATCTGTTTTTTGTCGGCCACACGATAAGAACTGTCGTCAATCTGCTCTTTGCAACCAACGGTCATCGTTAACGACACCAAACCGAACACTGCAGCAAGAACGGGGGCATATATCTTCATAATCTATGCGTTATTTGGAGTTTCTTCTCAATAGGGCTGATAAAGAAAGAAGAAGAAAGCATTTCGGGAGCAATTTCTTCATAATACAACCCTTTAGCAATTAGTAAAGGAAATGAAAAATAATTTCAATGGCAAATGTAATACTTTCTTAAGGATTTGTCAACTTTTTTTTTGTACAAATCACCGAAAGTGTTACAAAACTCATTTTAAACCAGTGGAATTTAGCCAACTATTTTGTCAAAAAAGTAAGTATGGCTTGCATGGCTTGCTTGCGCACTTGCTCACTGCGAATGCATTCAAAGGGGAAACCCATACAGAGGGTGCGATAAGTTTTTCCGCTATAGGCCACACCTGCACTTTGTCCGCCACCATAGGCAAAGGCGGTGAAGGCCTTGCTGTGGGTAGGCAAAAGAGCATCGGGCGCAAGGGCGGCATAATGTTTGGAAGAAGGCGTGCGATAAATGTTGAACTGCAAATTCAAACCATTCACGTAGTCGGTGCTATCACGACGTGCCGAACCGTCGTACTTAAACTTAAGCACATCTTGCACAAAATCTCGATCAGCCTCATTGCCGTTCGTGTCTGAAGCGATGTAGCTTCCGCTCAAAAGCAACGAACCGCCATTTTTCAAATAGTTCGTCAGTTGGTTACGGATGGCTGAGGTGAACACGGGGAAAAACTTTAAGTTGTAATAGAGGTTGGCTTGCAATCCAGCTATATAATCGATAGCGGCATAACCCCGAGTGGAGAATGAGGATTGCGCAAAGGCTTCGCTACTGACCGACACAAAGGAATAGGCTCCGCCATTGGCCTCGGCAATTGACTGGCCGTGCGCACGAGTGTAGTTGAAGGTGTTGCCAGCAATCTCCTTCCCCATCCACTCACGCCCCGAATAGCCTAAGGAAGCGCCAGCGGCTTGCGGATCGAAATTTTGTTGTTTTCCACAAAAAGCGGTGGTGGAAAGAAAAGGCACACCTGGGTCTTCGTCCAAAAGGAATCCAACGGAGTCTGCATTGCACACCCAAGCTGGCCCACTGACACGAGTAAAGCCATTCACCACGAGCACACGTTTAGCATTGGCCTGCTTGCTACGAAAAGCAGTCAGCGTTTCAGTGGGAAAACTTTGTCCGCCAGCATTCACCGCAGCGACACGGAATGCATAGAGTCGGCCTTCTTGCAAGGGAACGTCGTAATGAAGCACATTGCCCACAAAGAGGCCGTTGTCGAAATCGTCGTTATCCACACTCGTGTAAACCACATAGCCCGTTGAAGTGGCAGAGGTTTCTAAAGAGTCGGCAGTGGGTTGCCAACTCAACCTCACCGCATTGCCTTCATCGGTGAATTGCACAGCGAAAGCATGAGGTGCTAAAGGCTGCACGGCATAGTTAGTAATGCCGTGTTCGGTGTTAACAAAACGTAGAATGCTTTTATAAACGGAACGAGCCAAAGTGAATTTAAACAAGGGGTCGTGACCATAGCGCATATCGGCAAAATTTTGATGCGACATGGTTTCGAGAATAGCCGAAGGCACAGCGGGCATTCGGGTTTCGGCATAATTGCGATCCCAATGCTCGCGACGCGTCCACGAAGTGCCGAAAGTTTGACTCAAATCGTTCGTCAATCCACCTAAAAGCAATTGGGCGAAATCGGAAGAGGCTTGACGTGACAGCCCTGAGGGGTAAGAAGTTCGCCCCTCCCCATCTTGAGTGGTGGAGATGGAGAGTGCGCCATAAATGGAATGGTCGGCACGATAGCCGGCATCGCTATGCACAGCCAGCGAGAGTTCGAAAGGCACGCGCTGACCTTCGGAAGAAGGCACATAAACGCTTCCACCCGCTAAATAATTGAGCATGTTGCTGCGCACCCGCAAATCGTCGGCATAATCGTTCGCCCCAGCCTCCGTATTATATAAGGAGTCGGGCACACCAGCCCATTGGGCGTAGTAGCGGGCAGCTTCCAAGTAACGCGGCAGGGCTGAGGTGCCGGCCGTGCCGCGTTCATTCTGCCCCACTCCTCCGCCAAAGCGCACGCCATCGGCCGTGACCACTCCACGATAGTCGCTTTGATTGCTCAACACCACCTTGCCATCGGCATTGCTTCCTTTGTCAAATTCAAATGTGCCGAGGTAAACCCACGTGCCCCCCCCCATTTGCTGATTGACCACAAACGAGGTGCGACCGCCTTTATGCACCACGGTGTAGTGGGCGTCGGGAACGGAGTTAGGACGAGAGGCGTAGCTGACATAAACGGCATAACGCCCCGCTTCGGGAATGTTGGGCGTCCAGACGGCATTGGCTAAGCGCGATTTGCGATTGACCACAGGGGCCATGCGATAGGTGCCACTGGCAAAGGGATGGCTTGAATCGTTGAGCAGCCCCATCGGAGCGAAGCCCGTGGAGTCGGCCGAGGAGGTCCAAGCGGCATCCGATTGTGACACTTCGCCATAACTTCCTTGCGCCGTGGCGGCATCATTATCTACCACCGCCTCATGAGTTTGATAATCGCGCTCACGAGGAGAAGCCACTACCGCCCCCGCATTTTCTAACATAGGAAAGAGATAGGGAAAGACGAACGACTGGGTGAACATGTCCTCCGTGGTGCAATAGAGATAGGGACGCTGCCACTGCCAACTGCCCTCCTTATAATAGCGTCCGTGACTGGGCCAAATAAAGAGATGACGATTTTGAAGTCCTCGGGTCACCTTATAAGGCCGAGAGGTGTTCTCCACCCAGGGCCGCCCTTGGTAATCAATCTTTCCCCAAAGACGCGATTCATCACGCCCTGAAGAACGGAAAATATTGGGAACAAGGTCTTCAATGAGCTGATGTTTCTTATTGTAAATAGCCAAATGATAAGTGTTGTAAGGAGCAGGTAATCGGCGTTGCAAATCAGCATAAATGCGATCCACGCTCTGCTGCGTGAAAGGCTGCGAACAGAAAGGCTCATTGGCGAAAATGCGCACTTCGTGCAACTCCTCATCCGTCTGCAAGGAGTCAATGGCCATACGGTCGTTGGGCTGATAGCCCACCACCTTATAATTACTCACAAATTGCGTCACCACATCTTGCACACTGGTTTGCGACCAACCGTTCAGCACCTGACAACTCAAACAAAAGGCTATTAGAAATATCTTTTTCAGCATCATTTTTAAGCGGACGACTATTCGTTTGCGCCATCCATAAGTTAGGTTTAAACACCTACTTAAAAAGCATAAAGCACCGAGCCATTGTGTTTGCTAGCCGTGCTTTATGCTTTCTATTTCGAGAAGAAGTCGGAAGCCTATGCTTGCACCGCCGACCAATCTCATTTTCAGTAAATTACTTTTTCAAAGAGGCGAGCGTTTCTTTCAACGTAGCGATTTTGCTTTCGGCATCGCTTTGTTTCTTACGCTCTAAATCAACTACCGCAGCGGGAGCATTATTAACGAAACGCTCATTAGAGAGTTTCTTCTTCACACCGTTTAAGAAGCCCTCCAAGTGTTTGAGTTCGGCTTCGGCTTTAGCTATTTCGGCTTCCACGTCAATCAAACCTCCAAGGAGCACTGCATATTCGGTCGTCCCCACCATGAAGCTACTAACGCCTTCGCTCTTAGCGTCAACCACTTCCACGCCTTTCACATTGGCCATTTTCACAACCAATGCGCTGTAACTAGCAATGGGGTCGGCACCAATCACTTGCAGTTCGAGTTCCTCACGAGGCGAAATATTCTTGGCGTTGCGAATGGCACGCACACCGCCCACCACGCTCTTCATCATCTCTACCTGAGCCAAAATTTGCTCATCACCCTCGGCGGGAGCGGCAATGCTTTGTGCGCTCACCATGATGCTTTCGCCTGCTTTGCGGTCGGCAAGGTGCTGCCAAAGTTCCTCTGTGATGAAAGGCATAAAGGGATGAAGCAGGTGAAGCAGGTGATCGAAGGCCGTGAGCACGGCTTGATAAGTGGCTGCGTCGATGGGCGAGCCATAGGCTGGCTTCACCATCTCGAGGAACCAGCTTGAGAACTCATCCCAGAAGAGATGGTAAACTTCCATCAAAGCCTCGCTCAAACGATATTTAGAATAGAGGTCGGCCATTTCAGCCGCACTTTGACGGAGTTTGGCATCGAACCATTCCACGGCCAAGCGAGCCGTTTCGGGTTGAGCGATTTGGCTATCTACTTGCCAACCTTGTACCAAGCGGAAGGCGTTCCATATTTTATTGCAGAAATTGCGGCCTTGCTCGCAAAGGGCTTCGTCGAATAGAATGTCGTTACCGGCAGGAGCGGCAAGCATCATGCCCATGCGCACGCCGTCAGCGCCGAAACGGTCGATGAGGTCGAGCGGATCGGGAGAATTACCCAATGATTTCGACATCTTACGACCGAGTTTGTCGCGAACAATACCAGTGAAGTAGACGTTCTTAAACGGCATCTTCCCAGTAAACTCATAGCCCGCCATAATCATACGTGCCACCCAGAAGAAGATGATGTCGGGACCTGTAACGAGGTCGCTTGTGGGGTAGTAGTAGTTGAACTCTTCGTTGTTGGGCTCGTTGATACCTTTAAACAATGAGATGGGCCAAAGCCAAGAAGAGAACCAAGTGTCGAGCGCATCCTCATCCTGACGCAAATCGGCGGCAGTGAGTTTGTCGTTTCCGCTCTTCTCTTTGGCGAGGGTGAGCGCCTCATCAATGGTTTCAGCCACAACATATCCCCCTTCGGGCAAATAGTAAGCCGGGATGCGGTGTCCCCACCAAAGCTGACGCGAAATGCACCAGTCTTTAATGTTTTCCAACCAATGGCGATAGGTGTTTTTGTATTTAGTGGGGTAGAACTTGATTTCGTCGTTCATCACGGGGGGCAAAGCCAAGTCTGCGAAGTGCTGCATCTTGAGGAACCACTGCATAGAAAGCTTAGGTTCAATAGGCACACCCGTACGCTCGGAACAACCAATCTTGTTATCGTAATCTTCAACCTTCTCCATCAGACCAGCCTCTTGTAAGTCGATAGCGATTTGCTTGCGCACGGCGAAGCGTTCTTGGCCCACATACATGCCGGCAGCCTCAGAAATGGTGGCGTCGTCGTTGAAAATGTCGATGGTTTGCAGATTGTATTTTTCGCCCAACATATAGTCGTTTACATCGTGGGCAGGAGTTACTTTCAAGCAACCCGTACCAAACTCGATGTCGACGTATTCGTCTTCAATCACGGGGATTACTCGACCCACGAGGGGAACGATAACCTTCTTTCCCTTCAGCCAGTGATTTTTGGGGTCGTTGGGATTGATGCACATGGCCACGTCGCCCATGATGGTTTCGGGACGAGTGGTGGCAACTACGGCGTAGCGGCCTTTAGCGTCTTCGTGAATGATTTCGCCTTCTTCGCCCGTTGCGCCCGTACCATCGTCTTCGCTGACGTAGTACTTCATGTAGTAAAGTTTGGTGTGCTCTTCTTTATAGATAACCTCTTCGTCAGAGAGGGCGGTCTTTGCTTTGGGGTCCCAGTTGACCATGCGCACGCCACGATAGATCAAGCCTTTGCGATAAAGGTCGACGAACACGTGGATTACGCTTTTAGAGCGCTCTTCGTCCATTGTAAAGGCCGTGCGATCCCAGTCGCATGAAGCTCCTACGCGACGCAATTGTTTCAGAATGATGCCTCCGTGTTCTTCGGTCCAATCCCATGCATGCTTCAAGAATTCCTCGCGAGTGAGGTCGGTTTTCTTAATGCCCTGTTCGGCCAAGCGGTTCACCACTTTGGCTTCGGTGGCAATAGAAGCGTGGTCGGTGCCTGGCACCCAGCAAGCGTTTTTTCCCTCCATGCGAGCGTGGCGCACCAAAATGTCTTGAATAGTTTCGTTGAGCATGTGGCCCATGTGTAACACGCCTGTTACGTTGGGCGGTGGGATTACTACGGTATAGGGTTTACGGCCATCGGGTTTTGAAGAGAAGAGGTGGTTGTCAGTCCAATACTGATACCATTTTCCTTCAACCTCTTCGGGATTGTAAGTCTTAGCTAATTCCATTATATTGAATTGTTTTTTTATTTCTTATGCTTATCTTTCTTCACGTCAATCAAGTAGGTCACCTTTGCGTAGATGGTGCCGTTGTTTGAACGCGAGAATACGTCTTTTTTAGAGTTTTTGTAGATGTCGGACAAGCCATAATAGTAGCGTCCCTCCACGAGGAAGTGTCCGAGTTTTGTGGTGAGTTCCACGCCCAAGCCAGCCGTGATGCCGTAATCGAATTTCTTTTCGATGGGCATGCTATATTGCGCATAAGTGCTGTTCGGTCGGTTGGGATTGCCCTCACTGTCGAGGGTGAAATCGCTTTGTGAGGTTTTCTCGCTTAAGCAGTAGCCCACTTGAGGGCCAGCCAACACATAGCCCATGAAACCGCGTGTTTCACGTCCCCAAGCCAATCGCGCCAACACGGGCAGCTGGATGTAATGCTGATCGCGCCGATAAGTGTCGGGAAGGGGCTGCGAATTAGAGTCGAGCACATTTTCGCGCCAACCTTGCACAGAGTAGTTGAGTTCGAGTTGCAAGGCGCAATAGGCGGCGAAATATTTTTCGCTAGTGAAGCGAGCCACCACACCAAGCGTAGGCCCCATGTGCCAATTTTGCTTGATAGTGGGGTCGAAACCTATTTGGTTCATAGCCAAACCGCCCGTCACACCAATACATATATTATTACGTGCTTCGCCCACCTGTGCCTTTACCCCGAGGGGGAGAAGGGTAAGCAAGCACAAAAACAATGTGCGGATGGCTATGCGTTGTGATTTATAATTCATTGTTAAGATGGCTGCAAAGCGTTACTGAGCGGAGATTTTCACGATGCTCAAATCTTTTTTGAAATGTACGAGCCACATGCTTCGGCTCACGTATCCGCCATTAGCGCCTACAGTGATGAATCGAGCGTCGGACTGCAGTTTGGGCTCAGCCGCCACGGTATTTTCTTGCGGCGACTGCGTGTTGAAGTCGTGGCCATAAGTGGCAAGTCCGCCTAAGAAACCGCGAGCCAAGTCATAGCCCAGAGGAGCCATTTTGGGAGAGCAGTTCACCATGTCGGCCTTAAACCATTTTTTATATTCCTCGCCGAAGGCTTTTGCCGCCGTGGTGTAGGGATAATAATAGCTAGAGGACAGAATGTAGGTGTTGGCATTGTGTATTTTGGTGCGATACGTGCCTTCGGCATACGGCAACCAAGTGTCATAGCCCAAAAGTGAAATGTTGGCATTAGGCATCAAACCTTGCAAAGCGATGGTTTTGTCGAGCATTTGCTTCATAGTGCTTTCCGAACCGTCGTCGGGCACGAGGATGTAGTCGCCCTGTTTCTTTCCAAGCAGTGTAGCACTGATTTGCTCGGCTGTGGCCGTGCTGGGCAGGCTCACAATGTCATAACCAGCGGCACTCAAGCGGCTTTGCAGTTCTTGGCTAAAAGTCTTGCGGTCGCCATTTGAGCCGTGAAGCATCACCACGTGGGTTTGCTTCTTAAAATTGTTGACGAAAAGGTCGAGCGAGAGCGATTTCTCGTAAGTGGCGGGTGTGTTGACCACAAACACCTCGGGACGATAGTCCACCTGTGGCACTTTGGAAGAGAAGGGCACCACCACCTTAGTTTGCTTGCTCGAAATAGAGGCGAGGTCGGTGAAGTGAGTGGGATAGAGCGGGCCCACCACCACATCGGGACTTTGTGCCATCAGTTGCGTCACAGTTTGTGCTACGCTTTCACTAGGAGCAGGCTCGTTATAAACGTTCACCGTCACATTCACACCGTTTTCTTTCAGCCGTTCAATGCCCATCAGCATGCCACGGTAAAATTCCACGCTGCGCACATTCTCCACTCCATTTCCTAACAAAGGCAACACCACGGCTACGCGTATGGTTTTCAATCCGTTAAACTTAGGTTTAGGGGCCGACACTTTCACGGGAATCTTTATGGTCATTCCCTTCTTCAGCTTATAATCATCAGCCTTTAGTTCGGGATTGGCCGCCATCAGCTCGTCCACGGTGATATTATTGGCTTTGGCCAAGGAGTAAGGTGTGTCTTTTTTCTTTACCTTATATTCTTTATAAGTAACCTTGGGCTGCGGTTGAGCGGTTTGTCCCACAGCCTTTTGTGTCACCTTTGAGGGGGGCGCAACGGGGGCAGAGGGTTGAACCGACGAGGCAGCGGGAGCAGCGGTAGCGGTCACGGGCTTTGTTGTGCTGTTTTTTGCTGCAGCGGCAGCACGCTGTTCGGGCGTAGGAGCGGGTTCTGCTCCACCCGGCACGTAAGGCACAGTGAGCACCTGTCCCACTTGAATGTAGTCGGCCTTCACGCCAGGATTTAAACTGAGCAAATGGTCGAGTGTCGTGCCGTGGCGATGAGCAATGCCCAAGATGGTTTCGCCGGGTTGCACGGTATATTTTTCGGTTCTCTCTGCCTTCTTTTGCGCGGCCAAGGTTTGGGGCAAACAAAGGCTCAGACAGAAACACAATGAGAGCGACTGAAATAGTTTGGTAAGCTTCACAATAATGTTTTTTGGGGAGCAAGAAACTCCTAGTTTGGATGCAAAATTACATAAAAGATGGCATTCATAGCTCACCATCTAAAAGAAAATCGTACTTTTGAACTTGCAAAACTAGAAATCGGCCCTTAGTGGCTTTTCTTCTTCACCTCACACAGCAAGCATTTATATGTATAGAATCATCTTTCTTTTGTGCTTTTTTGTGGGCAGTCTGCTCTCCCCACTCTATGCACAACATAAGAAAAACGCTCCCACTACTGCTAACAAAAATGCAATAAAAAAGAGCGCCACGCCCACTCTCACGCCCGAGCAACTCATTCAGAGTTACCGCTTTAGCGAAGCGGCTCAAGCACTTCAAAGCGAAATCAACACGGCTCGCTCAGCAGGGCGTTCCACCTCGCGCTTAGAGGCCGATCTCGCTCGGGCCAACATGGGGGCCGACATGTTGCGTGGCACAGAGTGCGTCACCTTTATCGACAGCATTGTGGTGCCGAAGGCCGACATGCTGCAAGCCATTCACCTCTCGCCCGAAGTGGGCCAATTAGTCAGCATTAGCAGTTTGAAGAACGCTTTGCAAACCAAGGGCGACTTCTTTGGTGAAGTGGGTTACCAAAACGAATTGGGCGACCGACTGATTTACGCCACCAACGACAGTGTGACGGGCACACTCCACTTGCACGAAGCCTATCGCTCGGGCAGTCAATGGGGAGAAGCCCTTTCATTAGCAGGAATGGATACGCCCGACACAGAACAAGATTTCCCCTTCGTTATGCCCGATGGCGTGACGCTTTATTATGGTGCGCAAGGCGAAGATTGCCTAGGCGGCTACGACGTGTTCGTGACCCGTTACAACGCCGACTCGAAGCAATTTTTGAAGGCAGAAAACATGGGTATGCCCTTCAACTCGCCCGCCAACGACTATTTGCTGGCCATTGATGAAGTGAACAACTTGGGCTGGCTCGTGACCGACCGCAACCAAGCAGAGGGCAACGTGTGTGTGTACGTTTTTATTTCCAGTACCTCGCGCGAGGTGTATGAAATGAGCGATGCCAACCGCACCAAAGTGCTGCACGCAGCCCAACTGCACTCTATTGCCGACACTCAAACCGATAGCGAAGCCGTGGCGCAAGCCAAAGTGCGCTTGCAAAACGTTCGGTCAGCACAAAAGCAGACGACAAGCGCCAACGGAAGTTCAACACAAGTCCACCGCTACATCATCAACGATCAAACAGTCTATACTTCGCTCTCGCAATTTCGTAGCGAAGCGGCACAACGCATTGCGCAGCAAGCTGACGAAGTGGAAGCACAAATAGAAAGCATGGCTCAAGAGCAAGACAAACTGCAACTGCTATGGGCTAGTGGCAACCACACGAGTGAGGTAAGAACTAAATTGCAGCAAATCAACAAGCAACTGCCCCAACTAAAGAATCAACTGCACACGCTCTATAAAAATATGCGTAAGGCAGAATTACAATAACCCTTAAGCGTGAAATTTATGGGCTATGATTTCCCCACCCTCTTTCATAGTTTAAACACACGCCTTAATAAATAATACGTCATGAACAAACAACCCATTCCGTCGTCAGAACTAATTATCAACGCTGACGGCAGCATTTTCCACCTTCACGTAAAACCCGAACAACTAGCCGACAAGGTGATTCTTGTGGGCGACCCAGGCCGCGTGCCCCTCGTAGCTTCTCATTTTGAGACCACGGAGTGCGACGTGTCGAGCCGAGAATTTCGCACCATCACCGGCACTTATCAAGGCAAGCGCATCACCGTGCTTTCCACGGGCATTGGCTGCGACAACATCGACATTGTGATGAACGAAATTGACGCTTTAGCCAACGTGGATTTTGAAACCCGATTGGTGAAAGACGAACTTCGTCAACTCGAGATTGTGCGCATTGGCACTTGTGGCGGTCTGCAACCCAACACACCCGAGGGCACTTTTGTGGCAAGCGAAATTAGCATTGGCTTCGACGGTTTGCTCAATTTCTATGCCGGCCGCGACGCCGTGAGCGATGCTGCACTCGAAGACGCCTTCGTGAAACACATGGCATGGAAAGGCAACCAATGCATTGCCCACCCCTATGTAGTGCACGCCAACCCCGAACTCATCGACCGCATTGCCAGCAACGACATGGTGCGCGGCATCACTATTGCTTGTGGCGGCTTCTTTGGTCCACAAGGTCGCCAAGTGCGTCTGTCTATTGCCGACCCCACACAAAATGACAAGATTGAGCATTTTGAATATGAAGGCAAACGCATCACTAATTTCGAAATGGAGAGCAGCGCCATTGCCGGTTTGTCGCTCCTCATGGGACACAAGGCCATGACCTGTTGCATGGTGATTGCCAACCGAGTGGCTCAGCGTGCCAACACGAATTATAAAAATAGCATCGACACACTAATTAAAACTGTGCTCGACCGCATTTAATTTTTCCCATAAGGCGCTAGTAGCTTTGGGGGCGACGCGTCCCGCGTCGGCGCAAGTAGAAAAGCTAGCTAGAAAGAGCGTTCATAAAATATTACACACTAGAAGCATGTCCTTTTATGCTTCTAGTGTTTTTTGTTTGATTTTCAACTATTTGCTTCTTGCGTTTGTGCTTGCGCCGACGCGGGACGCGTCGCCCCCAGAGCTACTAGCGTTTTCCTATTAAGCCACTAGTTTTTCTTATCAAGCCAGTAATGAACAACACTTAAGCCACTAGTTTTTCCTATTAAGCCACTTGTGAGAAAAGGAAAAATTGACCAATTTTCGATAAGGAAATAAGCAGGTCATTGGCTTATGCAGAAAATGGGAGTGTAAGCAATATTTCATCCTTTATATACCCCCCTATAAGTTTAGTAACATTGTTTGCTGTTGCTTGCACAAATTGCTTGCACTACCACTGATTATCAAGCATTTCAAGAGTGCAAGCAGCAATTTCTTTTGCTTACACTCATCCCCTCATCTGCCTGCCACTTAAAGTAACACTTTAACTAGAGGAAGAATAGAGATAAGATTTGGCTATTTTGCAATGGGCGTTTTGAGTGCAAGCAAAGTGCAAGCAGTGCGAGCACAGTGCAAGCAAGTTTTCTTGCTGCATACACTCGCGAAACGATTGATATTCAGTGGCAGTGCAAGCAATTTGTGCAAGTAACAGCAAATGGTGCATGTAAACTTATAGGAGAGAAAAGATGCACAAAAAATCGCTAATTCCAAACGATTCTCGTCCTTGCATTGATGCAAGAGCCGAGTCAAGTCTAGAATCAGCGATTTCGAAAAAATTGACCAATTTAATTTATGAAGAAGTTATAAATTGGGAAAGAAGGAAACTAGTCCTCCACAATCTGCTCAGCGGTGAGATGATTGCTGCGCAGATATTCTGTGTAGTCGAAACGGTCCACAAATTCCTTTCGGCCGCCATAGCAACGTACCTTGACGGAAGAGTTGGCATAGAAGCGAGCAACCTTTTCACCCCAGCCCCCATCGAGTTGTCCATCTTCGAGCGTAATCACCGTGTGGTGGTCGGCTTTCAACGTTTCGAGCATTTCAGCGTCGAGTCCGCTAGCATAACGCGGATTTATCACCGTGGCGTTTATGCCTTTAGCCTTATAGGCTTCGGCCACTTGACAAGCCAAGCCATAGAAAGTGCCTAAGCCCATAATGGCCACCTCCGACCCCTTGCGAGTGATTTGGTAATGGTTGATCTGTCCGTAGTCGGTTTCGGGTTGGGTGTCGTTGGTGAGCGAGAGGGGCACGTTGGGCGTGCGCACCACCACGGGGTGCTCAGTTTGATGAATGGCCCAATGAAGCATGGCCTCATACTCGGCTTTGCAAGTGGGAGCTAGATACACGAGGTTGGGAATGTTGCAAAGCAAAGAGATGTCGTAGAAGCCGAGGTGCGTCACATCGTTCAACCCCGTGAGCGAACCGCCGAAGATAACGATGGTGGCGGGATTGTTGTTGATGCACAAATCTTGCGACATTTGGTCGTAGGTGCGTTGAATGAACGAGCTATGCACGCCAAATACGGGTTTACCGCCTCGCTTGGCAATGGCGCTCGACATAGCCACAGCCGTTTCTTCAGCAATGCCCACATCCACATACTGCGCACCGGCTTGTTGGCGACGCTCGGGCGTCCAGCCCCAAATGCCTGGAGTGGCAGCACCCAAGACAACCACACTTGCGTCTTTTTTCATTTCCTCGAGCAGATATTCTGCCGTGAAAGTACCGAAGTTAGGCCCAAAGCAAAATTCAGGTTTCGTTTCACCCGTCTTCATTTCGAAGGGGAAGCCCCAATGAAAGCGCTCCTTTTGTTGCTCTGCGGGTTCATAGCCCTTACCCTTCACGGTGTTGATATGCACCACCACAGCATGATCGGTGTCTTTTACTTTTTCGAAAGCTTCAACAAGTGCGTCTACGTTGTTGCCCTCGTCTACATAAAGATAGTCGAGTCCCATGGCGCGAAACAAATTGCAAGGGGCTTCACCTTTAGTTTCGCGTAACAGTTGAAGATTTTGGTAAATGCCTCCATGGTTTTCGGCAATCGACATTTGATTGTCGTTCACCACAATAATCAAATTGCTATGCAGTTCGGCAGCCACATCTAAGCCCTCTAGCGCTTCACCGCCACTGAGCGAGCCATCGCCAATCACAGCAATCACGTTTTCGGTGCCGTGAAGCAAATCGCGGCCTTTGGCCAAACCGCAAGCCAAACTAACGGAGGTGGAGGTGTGCCCCACAATGAACTGATCGTGAGCGCTTTCGCTCGGTTCCGTGTAGCCCGACACTTCATCGTAGGCTTCGGGATTTATAAAGGCTTCTTTACGTCCCGTGAGCATTTTGTGGGCGTAGCTTTGATGACTCACGTCGAACACTATGCGGTCTGCGGGCGAATTAAACACATAGTGTAATGCCACCGTGGCTTCTACAAAGCCCAAGTTGGGCCCGATGTGTCCGCCGTGGTCGGAGAGTTTTTGCAGCAGGTGATGACGCACCTCGTCGGCAAGGAGAGGAAGTTGCTCGATGTGTAAGCGTTTCACATCGGCAGGCGAATTAATAGTTTCAATATACATCGTTCTAACTAATTTTTTACGCTGCAAAATTACAAAGAATTACAAGAAGGAAGCAAACCCCTATTACGGAGGAAATGACACGAATTACGGATGAGTGGATTTTTCCTCATCTTTTTTCATTTAAAGGCGGGCTGAAAGCCCAATGTACGCACCTAGCCCAGGGCAAGCGAAGCGGCGCCCTGGGTTAATCGCTAGCGAATATGTCGCTCTGAAAGAGCAAAAGCATTGCTAGGAGCACGTGCGCTTGCGTAGTTATG
>CAVKKI010000030.1:0-17284 GCA_963656725.1 Oribacterium sp.
GCAATGCTTTTGCTCTTTCAGAGCGACGTTTTCGTTAGCGATTTAACCCAGGGCGACGCTTCGCTTGCCCTGGGCTAAGTGCATACATTGGGCTTTCAGCCCGCATTGGTAATCATCCCATTCGTTACATAAAAATAATTTTGATCACCTACTTATTTATACATGGTCTTTTCATCCTGCCTTAAAAAAAAGAGTCGTGTTATTTATTCTCTAAAAATTATGTCCCTTACTATGCGCTAGTCTGAGAAGTGTTTCTGCATCCCTCATAACCCTTATTCTTATCACCGTACATCGGTCGGTGTACGCACGGCTTTCAGTTGAAAGTAACACGGCCTTCAGTTGGTGCACGCACGACCACCAATTGGTGCACACCCATCAGTGTCGCGTTTCAAGCAAAGCCAAAGCGGTGTTTTTCATGCCATTACACGCACTAGTGTGGCCTCGTCTGTAGTGGCTACAAGGGAAAGCAGAACGTTCCATTTGCGTAAAATTTATATTTCTTGGTATCGTTACATACAATAAAAGTTGTATGATTAAGCTATCATCCTCTAATCTCATTGTCGAGAGTCTTTGAAAACCAGCTGTTTTACTGAACTTTTAAATGAAAAACGCTAGTGGCTCTTAGGGGCGACGCATCCTGCTTCGGCGTAAGCTCTGGCGCTAGAAACACTATAGCTATTTTAGAGTGTTATTGTTGCTAGCGTTTCTACTTGTGCCGACGCGGGCCGTGTCGCCCCCAAGAGCTATTAGCGTTTGGAATAAAAAGCACGCCCCTTTTAACGAAGGCGTTTTGCAATTGTCGGCAAGATTGTTCTATTTTTCCCTTTTGAAAAATGAAATGCTCTGCAAGCAGAACGAAATAGCTAACTTTGCACGGATTAAAACGATTAGATACAACGATAAATAGCAACGAAAAAACAGCAACGATAAATTAATTATATGAAAAAGATTTTGCTTGCGCTCTCCCTTGTCACTTGCAGCGTCTTTAGTTATGCTCAACAGGTGCTTTCGCTCGACAGTTGCCGAGCCATGGCCTTGCGCAATAATAAAGAATTGGCACAGAGTAAAGCCAAGATGGAGAAAGCAAAATGGGACAGTAAAGCAGCTTATACCAACTATTTGCCCAAGGTGTCGCTAACAGCCGGTTATATGCGCACGGGCGATGAAATTTCCTTGCTCTCTAACAGTCAGCAAGCGGCTATTAATAGTTTGGGCACGAATGCGGTTAGTCAATTCTCGAGCCAGTTTGGCACGCAGTTTCAAACCATTGCGCAGCAAATTGTGGCGCAGCATCCCGATCTTGCCCCCCTCATTCAGAACCTTTCGGGCAATCTGCCCCAATATTCTTCAGCCTTTTCCCAAGCCGGCGATGCGCTGGGCAAAAGCATTACTGATGCTTTTCACACCGACACTCGCAACGTTACGGCCGGTTCCATCTTGCTGACACAGCCCCTTTATATGGGCGGAAAAATCAAAGCTTACAACAACATTACGAAACTGCAAGAGCAATTGGCTTCCGACCAACTTCGCAGCGATGAACTGCAAGTGCGCCTCGATGTAGACAAGGCTTATTGGCAGGTGGTGTCGTTGGCCAATAAACGCAAACTTGCGGTGAGCTATCGCGACATGTTGGCTCACCTCGACTCCGACGTGGTGAAGATGATAGACGAGGGCGTGGCCACCAAAAGCAACGAACTTGCTGTGAGTGTGAAACTCAACGAGGCCGAGATGACTGTGATGAAGGTGGACGACGGACTGACCCTATCGCGCATGTTGCTATGCCAACTTTGCGGTCTACCCCTTGAGAGCGCTCCCAAACTTGTTGATGAGCAAAATAACGATCTGCCCACTAACGCCGAAAACATTACCGCCGATGTGCAGACGGCCTATGCCAATCGTCCCGAGTTGGCACAGCTGGCCACGGCACAAAACATCTATGCCGAAAAGGCAAAAGTGGAGCGCGCTGCGGTGTTGCCTCAGTTGGCGTTGACAGGCGGCTATCTCATTTCAAACCCTAGCGTGTTTAACGGATTTGAAAATAAGTTTCGCGGCACGTGGGCCGTGGGCGTTATGCTCAAAGTGCCCGTGTGGAATTGGGGTGAAACGAAATATAAAGTGCGCGCTGCTCGCGTAGAAGCCCAAATGGCCTCGCTGAAAAGCGAAGAGGCTAAAGAGAAAATTGAACTTCAGGTGAATCAAGAAGCTTTCCGTGTGAACGAAGCCAACCGCAAACTCGCTTTGAGTCAGAAAAATCTCGATAAGGCCGAAGAAAACTTGCGCACCGCTCAAGTGGGCTTTAAAGAAGGCGTGATCACCACCACCGACTTGCTGCAAGCTCAAACCGCTTGGCTATCGGCCCATAGCGATAAAATCGACTCGCAGATTGACATTAAACTCTGCCGTGCCGCCTATAACAAAGCGCTCGGTTTATAACCCCTCCATCCCCCATATCAAGAAAAAGATTTACATAACCATATGAGACAGAAAGCCAATTTCTTGCCTGCAATCATCGTAATGGCAGGCATCATCATTCTCGTTATCGTGGGCAGCCTTTATGCCTTTAATAATGAGCCCGACAACATTCAGGGACAGGCCGACGTGACGGAGTATCGCGTGTCGAGCAAAGTGCCCGGCCGTGTGCTGAAATATTTGGTAAAAGAGGGCGAATACGTGCATGCAGGCGACACCCTAGCCATTCTTGAAGCTCCCGAAGTGAGCGCCAAACTCACCCAAGCACAGGCTGCTGAAGATGCCGCCGCTGCCCAAAACCGCAAAGCCGAGAAGGGCGCACGCCGCGAGCAAATTGCCGCAGCCTACGAAATGTGGCAAAAGGCAAAAGCGGGCGTAGACATTGCCGAAAAATCGTATGCCCGTGTGAAGCGCCTTACCGAACAAGGGGTGATGACCGCCCAAAAGCTTGATGAGGTAACTGCTCAACGCGATGCCGCAATTGCCACAGAAAAGGCCGCCAAGTCGCAATACGACATGGCCATGAATGGAGCCGAGCGCGAGGATAAAGATGCTGCCGCCGCCTTGGTGAACCGTGCAAAGGGTGCGGTGAAGGAAGTGAACTCTTACATCAAAGAAACCATTCTTACCGCCTCGGCCGATGGTGAGGTGACCGACATCTTCCCCCAAATTGGCGAACTTGTGGGCACTGGCGCTCCTATCATGAACATTGCTTTGATGAACGATCTGTGGGTTACCTTCAACATTCGTGAAGACCACTTGGCCAACTTTAAAATGAACCAAACGTTTAAGGCTACCATTCCCGCCTTGAACAATAAAGAGGTGGAACTGAAGGTGTATTACATGAAGGACCTCGGCTCGTATGCCGCTTGGAAAGCAACGAAAACCACTGGGCAGTTCGACATGAAGACCTTCGAGGTGAAAGCTAGTCCTGTACAAAAGGTAGACGGCCTTCGTCCCGGCATGAGCGTGCTTCTTACTCCCACCACCACTAAATAATTTTCTCCTTGCACATGACTCACAACCCACAAGAGCCTGCCCAAAGTGCATATCAACCTTGGTGGCGACTTTGGACGCGCGAGTGGTGCCGATTGGCCAAACAACCCATCTATCTGTTTTGCATGGTGCTGGCTCCGCTGTTCTGCTACCTTTTCTTCACTTCGTTGATGAAGAGCGGACTGCCCGAGAACTTGCCCATGGGATTGGTGGATGAAGATCGCACCACCACTACGCGCAACTTGGCTCGCAACCTCGATGCTTTTCAAATGAGCGACCTCACGCAGGAGTATGCCAACGTGAGCGACGCTCGTCGTGCCGTGCAACGGGGAGAAATCTATGGTTTTTATCTCATCCCACACGGCACCACCAAACAGGCGCAACTGCAGCGCGTGCCTACGGTGTCGTTCTACACCAACTACTCCTACCTCGTGGCTGGCTCTTTGCTTTATCGCGACATGCGCATGATGTCGGAGTTGGCCTCAGGAGCCGCCTCGCGCACCATGCTTTACGCCAAAGGCGCCACTACGCGTCAAGCCATGGCCTACTTGCAACCCGTGGTCATCGACATGCACGCGGTGGGAAACCCTTGGCTCAATTATAACGTCTATCTCTCAAACATCATCATTCCTGGCTTGTTGGGCTTGTTCATCTTCATGACCACCGTTTATAGTTTGGGCACGGAACTCAAATTTAACACGGCCGACGAACTGATGGACCTCTCCAACAATTCCATCGTGGTGGCGCTGACTAGCAAACTCATTCCGCAAACTTTGGTGTTTTTGCTGATGGGCACGGTCTACGTGTTTTTGCTCTATGGCTATCTCCACTTCCCTTGTAACTGCGGCATTCCACGCATGTGGTGCGTGATGGCGCTGTTTGTAATGGCTTGTCAGGGCATGGGCGTGTTTATGTTCACCATGCTGCCTACGCTACGCATGGGACTGTCGTTCGCCTCGCTTTGGGGAGTAATCTCTTTTAGCATTTCGGGCATGTCGTTCCCCGTAATGGCCATGCACCCCATTCTGCAAGGACTGTCTAACCTCTTCCCCTTACGACTTTACTATCTGCTCTACGTTAACTCGGCGCTCGATGGCTATTCCTTGGCCAACGCATGGCCCTTCGTGTTGGGCATGGTGGGCTTCATGGTGTTGCCCATTCTCTTCCTTCCTCGTTTGAAGAAGGTGATGAACACTTATGCCTACGAGCCGTAGTGGGTGAGAGATCTTTATAATATATATATATGTATATGTGTGGGTAACGAATTTATAAAAGAACGTTTCCCTTGCTATAGGGTGGTTCTATAAATTAGCTTTGTCAGATTTTGGTGCTATTTTAATATTTGAATATCGGCTGCGTTCGGCAAAGCAAAACAAGTTTTTCTTTGCTCTCACTTGCACGATATTTTCGTCCATTTTGTTTGTGAACGAAGGAGCATAGCGGGCTATGTGACTGAGTGAACAAACAAAATGGGCGGAAAAGAGCGCCGAAAGATGACAAAACGTCAAAAGAACCGAGTTAATAATTTTAAAGGTGGTAATTTATAGAACCACCCTATAAATAAAACGGTATGTATAACATTCGACAAGCTTTTTCCGACTTCAACTACCTGTTTATCGAGGAACTCAAGACCATTGTTCGCGACAAAGGTGTCATCATCTTCTTCTTCCTCGTGCCGCTAGGCTACCCCTTGCTCTACACCTTCATCTACACGAATGAGGTGGTGCGCGAGGTGCCTATAGCTGTGGTTGATGATTGCCGCTCCGCACAAAGCCGCGAATATTTGCGCCACCTCGATGCTTCGCCCGATGTGCACATCATTTCTTATTGTGCCAACATGAACGAGGCCAAAAGTTTGATTAAGCATCGCGACGCTTACGGAGCCGTTTATATTCCCCGCAACTTTAGTCAGAAACTCAACATGGGCGAACAAGTATATGTCAGCGCTTTTGCCGACATGAGCGGAATGCTCTATTACAAAAGTGTGCTCACTGCCAACACCAACGTGAGTTTGGCTATGAACGCTAAGATTAAGGTGAAGCGTTCGGGAGGCACAACCGACAAGCAAGACGAAGTGGCCCAACACCCCATCAAATATGAAGAAGTGTCGCTCTATAACCCCCAAAACGGTTTTGCCACCTTCCTCATTCCTGCCGTGTTGGTGCTTATTCTTCAGCAAACCCTTCTTCTCGGTGTGGGCATGGCTGCGGGTACGGCTCGCGAACACAATCAATTTCGTAACCTCGTTCCCATTGAGCGTCACCATCGCGGGCTGATGCGCATTGTGCTCGGAAAGGGCTTGGCCTATTTATTGGTCTACATCCCCTTGAGCGTTTTCGTCTTGGGCGTAGTGCCTCACATGTTCCGTCTCAATCAAATAGGTAACCCTGTGGACATTGCTCTTTTCATCGTTCCTTTCCTCATTGCTTGCATTTTGTTTAGCATGACGGTCAGCGCCTTTGTGCGCCATCGTGAAATGTGCATCATCCTCATCGTGTTCACCTCCGTTCCTTTGCTCTTCATTTCCGGCTTGTCGTGGCCAGGTAGTGCCGTACCCGCAGTGTGGAAGGCCATAAGTTATGTGTTCCCCTCCACCTTCGGCATCAATGGTTTTGTGGCTATCAACAATATGGGAGCTGACCTCACCGATGTGCAACACGAATGGTATATGCTTTGGGTGCAAGCCGCCATTTATCTCATCACCACTTGCGCCGTTTACAAAGCAAGCATTCTTCGTTCACGACAACGCAATGTAGAAAATTATAGAAAAAACAGATAGAAGAGAACGTTCTTTTCTGTTCAACCTTTTCTGTTCTGCTAATCAATGGAATAGGAATAATAGCCTCGCTAATCAAGTAGCTATTATTCCTATTTTTGTGTATCATGATTTTCAATATTTTCCTCTCCATTGTTGTCCAATCTGAGCCTTGAATGAGATTTTTAAGAAAAAATATTGAGAAAATAGCATTTTTTTTAGCATTTGTTTGGCTTGTTCGTCTATAATGTGCAAATTTGGCAGCGTTAACCCTGTTGTCAAATACTTATATATATTGCAAAAGCCATGAATGAAAGAAGCCCCCAACAGAGAGACAGATTAGACAACGAGATTTTGTTTTCTAAAACCGTAAAAGCCGGCAGACGCATTTACTACATCGACGTGAAGCGCGACCGCAATGGTGAACTCTACCTCTCACTCACAGAAAGTAAACGGGTGAAAGATGGAACAGAAATGTTTCAACCCGTGTTTGAAAAGCATAAAATCTTCCTTTATCGCGAAGACATTGAAAAATTTCAAGCAGCCTTTAATGAAGTGGTAGCCTTCGCACAGCAAACTGTGCCCAATAATCATCGTCATCACTTTTCGAATGATTGGAGCGGGCCTGTCGGCGATGACTATGACCTAGAATTTCTGGGTGCAGACGAAGAAGATGATGCGCAAACTAATAGTCATCGCAACGGTGACTATTCCATTAATATCGAGTTTTAAGGTGGCACTATAAATCACCGATATTAAAGAAAAAGGGGCTAGAAATAAGCGATTTTGGCATTTTACCAGTCGGTTTGTTTGGCAGATTATAAATAAAATTGTAATTTTGCATCCGATTTGTCCTACACAGGCAAAACATCTGCCTTACGTGTGATGGCGAATTAAGCTAATTAAACGCTTCGAGGCTTCAAAATGGAGTGGCTGATGAGGCTGCCGCAAGGAGCAGAGAAGTCAAACTTAATTTAGAGTAACACAACAATTAATTAAACAATGAAGCAAATTGCAATCAATGGTACTGCACGTACCGAGCTTGGCAAGAAGGCCACAAAGGAAATCCGCAAAAGCGGCAACGTACCTTGCGTAATCTATGGTGAGAAGAAAGATGAAAACGGCGCTCCCGTTGCTATCCACTTCACCGTAAGCGAAAAGGAAATCAACAAGCTCATCTACACTCCCCATATCTACCTCGTTGACATCAACATCGACGGCGTTGACCACAAGGCTGTGTTGAAGGAAGTACAGTTCCACCCTGTAAAGGACAACGTGCTCCACGTAGACTTCTACGAAGTACACGCTGAGAAGCCCATCGTAATGGGTGTGCCCGTACAAGCTCAAGGTTTGGCAGCTGGTGTACGCGCCGGTGGTCGCTTGATGATGATGGTTCGTAAACTCAACGTTCGCGCTCTCTACGATCAAATCCCCGAGAAGCTTTACGTAGACGTTACTGCCCTTCAGCTTGGCAAGACTATCAAGGCTGGCGATCTTAGCTACGAAGGCCTCGAGATGGTAACTCCCAAGGAAGTTATCGTTTGCGCTGTGAAGATGACCCGTGCCGCTATGGGTGCTGCCGCAGCCGCTGCTGCTCAGCAGTAATAAATAGAGCGTAGGCTTACTGGCTCGCGCAGATATACGTAAAAAGTATTTATGCTCATATAAAGAAGGGTTAAGTGTAGTGAGGTTTTGCCCTCTAACACTTAACCCTTTTCATTTTTGATTATGAATTATCTTATCGTAGGATTAGGAAATATTGGCGACGAATACGCTAACACCCGTCACAACATCGGTTTCCGTGTGGCCGACACTTTGGCCAAAGAAGGTGGCGTTAGTTTCGACGACAAACGCTATGGCTTCGTTTCAACGCTGAAGGTGAAGAACCAAACACTCACTCTGCTAAAACCTTCTACATACATGAATCTTTCGGGCAATGCAGTGCGTTATTGGATGAATGAACTTAAAATTCCCGTGGAGCGCGTGCTTGTGGTGGTTGACGACCTCTCTTTGCCTTTCGGTCAGTTGCGTCTGAAACAGAATGGTAGCGATGGCGGACACAACGGATTAAAACACATTGCACAAATACTTGGCACACAACAATATGCCCGTTTGCGCTTCGGCATCGGCAATAACTTCCCCCGTGGTGGCCAGGTAGACTATGTGCTAGGCGAGTTTGGCGAAGAAGACCTGCAAATTATGGACGAGCGACTGAAGATGGCAGCCGAGGCGGTGAAAACCTTTTGCTTGGCAGGCATCAACATCGCGATGAATCAGTTCAATAACAAATAGTGTAGCAATCGATGGAAGCCCGATTAGATAAATGGCTCTGGGCCGCACGCATTTATAAAACCCGCACACTGGCAGCCGACGCTTGCAAGAACGGACGAATCACCATTAACGGGGCGCAAGCCAAAGCATCGCGCTCGGTGAAAGCCGGTGATGAA
Organism: Oribacterium sp.; assembly: GCA_963656725.1. Lineage (GTDB taxonomy): Bacteria > Bacteroidota > Bacteroidia > Bacteroidales > Bacteroidaceae > Alloprevotella. Next base: position 8,668 of record CAVKKI010000030.1, read on the forward strand.
ATAGGAGTGAAGAAGTCGCCCATAACCTACACTTTTCGTGTGAAGCAAGCCATAGAAAAGCGAGTGGGAGCCAAACTCTTGCCCGATGTGCTTGAAAACATCACCACCAAAGAGCAGTATGATTTGTTAGAAATGAGTCGCATTAGTGGCTTCGTTAACCGTGCTCGCGGCACGGGACGTCCCACGAAGAAAGACCGCCGCGCACTCGACGACTTTGCAGAAGAAACTCCCTTGTTTATCGACGACGATTTCGACTTTGACGAGGATGAGTAACTTCTCCCTCTAAAATTCCCTCATTCATCTTTATGCCAAATAAATTTTCACAAACTTGGGCACCAATCACCGTGTTGATTGATGCCGACTTTTTAGACCAGTTGACGCTAGAACTAAGCACACATTTCGGAAAACAACTTGGGCGCACTATTCCTCAAGCCGACCTTTGCCATTGGCTCGATTGCCTTTTGCTTGATGCAGGCGTGCAACCTGACAATAACGAGGTACAAGTGCATTTTCTTCATAGCAAAACGAAAGAAAAGTTGGATCATCTCTCTCCTTCGCGTTTTGCTGACGATTTAAATAACCTAAGTTTTCAAGACAATTTGGGGCGCTTTAGCCTCTTCGCTTTCCCTGTGGAGGAGGTGGTGACTACAGAAGAGTTTTTCCTGCAGTCGCTCACTATGCTTGCCGACGCTAAAGAAGTGAAACGCTTGATTGTGGTGGGCAATATGCAGAGCTATGGCGAACAGGTAGAGAAGATTTGTGACCAAACGGATGGTAAGGAAATCGTGGTGTTCACCATGTTTCCCACACAAAACGAGTCGTTACATTCGGAAATTTTAGGCTATTCGCTTATGTCTGCTCTAGGCATAAATGCTAACGAGTTGTAGTGGGTTTCTCAGAAAATTACTACCTTTGTAGCAAAGTATCGCAATAATGGATAATTCGGCAGTTCAACGCGTCAAGCAACGTTATGGAATTGTGGGCAATTGCGAAGCTCTGAACAGAGCCATCGAAATTGCACTGAAAATTGCTCCCGTGGATCTTTCGGTTCTTGTGATGGGAGAGAATGGAGTGGGAAAGGAGTCTTTTCCACGCATTATTCATGACCATAGTTTGCGAAAAAACAAGAAGTATTTTGCGGTGAACTGTGGCGCCATTCCCGACGGAACCATCGACTCCGAACTCTTTGGCCATGAAAAAGGGGCCTTCACAGGGGCCGTTGAGCAGCGTGAAGGCTATTTTGCAGTGGCCAATGGCGGAACGCTTTTTCTTGATGAAGTAGGCGAACTGCCCATGCAGACACAAGCAAGATTGTTGCGTGTGCTAGAAACGGGCGAATACATTCGCGTAGGGTCGAGCGAGGTGCGCAAAACCGATGTGCGCATTGTAGCTGCCACCAATGTGAACATGGAAAAGGCCATAGCAGAAGGCAAATTCCGCGAAGACCTTTTCTACCGTTTAAACACAGTGTCGATTTCTGTGCCAGCGTTGCGTGAACGAGGCGAAGATGCCATTTTGTTATTCCGCAAGTTTGCGCTCGATATGAGCGAAAAATATCGCATGCCCTCTATTCGCTTAACGGAAACGGCTCAGCGCATGCTTTTAGCTTATTCGTGGCCAGGCAATGTGCGACAGTTGAAAAACTTGGCGGAGAACATGAGCGTGACCTCTGAAGAACGAGAAATTACCTCTGAAATACTCACACGCTATTTACCCGCTGAATCGCATAGCAAAGAACTCGTTACGGTGGGAAAAGCGAATAAAGAAACGCATAGTTTTGAGGCTGAACGTGAGTTGCTCTACCAAATTCTTTTCGACCTTCGTCGCGAGGTGCAAGAACTCAAACAATATGTTCACGGAAAGGACGCTACAGCATTTGGCAATCGTCGAGCTCTTGAGCAGAAGAATATGGTTTACAACGACAATCAGTCCGTTAATTATAACAACGAGACCGAGAAGAATGTGGCCTATTGGGAAGCTGAAGAGGTGAAAGATGACGAACCTACTTCTAATCATCCCACCCCCACCGTTTCCACTAATGAAGGAATGCACCCAGAGCCCACTTCACCCCAATCGCTCAACGAATTAGAACGCGACATGATAAAGCGAGCTCTTGAGGCAAACAACGGGCGCCGAAAGGCCGCTGCCGACCAATTGGGCATTTCTGAGCGAACCCTTTATCGTAAAATCAAAGAATACGCACTGGAATGATAGCAAAGTTCATTAACCTCCTTATCGTGCCAGTGGTGTTGCTCACTCTGCTCACTGCGTGCAGCATCAGCTATAAGTTTACAGGCACGAGCATTAATTACGACCTCATCAAGACCATACAAATCGACAAAGTGGCCAATCGCGCGCCCTATGGTTGGGCACCGATGGAGTCGATGTTTAACACGAAGCTGCAAGACGTTTATGCCAATCAAACTCGTCTAAAACTAGTGAAACGCTCGGGCGACCTTCACATTGCGGGCGAGATTATCAGCTACGATCAGTTTAATAAAGGCATCTCGGCCGATGGCTACGCTTCGCAAATACAACTCCGCATCACGGTAAACATTCGCTTTGTGAATAGCAAAACCAATGAGCAGTGGGAAAAACAATTCTCGGCCACAAGCCAATACGACTCAACGCAGCAACTCACCGCAGTGCAAGAAAGTCTTGTGACGGAAATGATACAAGATCTTTGTGATCAGATATTCAATGCCACAGTGGCCGATTGGTAGTTAGCGCTCTCTTCCCTCCTTTATAAAAACAACTAGTGCTGATTAAACGCACTCATCAAAACCTCTGAATTAGCCGAATGACTTCTATAGCTGAGTTGACCATTCATCCTGAAAAGTTGGACAAAGACACTCTCTACGGGCTTCGTGAGCTCGTGGCGAAGTATCCGTACTATCAGGCAGCGAGGCTATTGTTGCTTAAAAATCTGTTTCTGCTACACGATCCGCTCTTTGGTGAAGAACTGCGCAGAGCCGCCATTTACTTGCCCGATCGCCGTGTGCTTTTCAAAATGGTGGAAGGGGGAAACTACGAAATTCAGCCTACGCCATTGCATAAAGAGGAGAAAAAGCCCGCTTCACAGGGCGACCGCACACAGTCGCTCATCGACGATTTCTTGCGCACCTCTTCTGCTGACGAGGAAATGCAGCAGTCGCAACCGCACCGCAAACCAACGGCAGCCGATGCGCACATTGATTATGCTTCCTTCCTCTTGCAGCTTGACGATGCCGACTCAGAACCTTCAGCACCCGCAACAAGCAATGACCGAAGTAGTGAACTCATTAATGACTTTATTGAAAATCAGCCCGACCGCATTCAGTTGCAAGATGAGCCAGAGTACACGCCCGAGTTGCCCGATGAGAAAAACAATGCAGACGATAGCTCGGAAGATGGCTATTTAACCATGACTTTGGCCAAAATTTACATCAAACAGCAAAGATATGAGAAGGCACTTGAAATTATACGCAAGGTAAATTTGAATAATCCGAAAAAAAATAGTTACTTTGCAGATCAAATTAGGTTCTTGCAAAAACTCATCGTGAATAAAAGTCACGAAAAAGCCTAAAAGCAACTGAAATAGGGGCATAAGGCCGAGGGGATGTGAATCGAAAATAGAGCGCATAATCAGGCGCAAATTAACTCTGTAATTAATAAAAACAAAACAAAATAATAAGACAATGTACTCATTACTCGTAATTTTGGCTGTAATTGTGGCAGTTCTTCTCATATTCATCGTGCTCATTCAAGAGTCGAAGGGTGGTGGACTAGCTTCCAACTTCTCAGCTTCAAACCAAATTATGGGTGTGCGCAAAACCACCGATGTTATCGAGAAAGCCACTTGGACACTCGCCGGTGTTTTGGTAGTGCTTGCAGTAGCCACCATCTTCTTTGCGCCCCGTCAAACCGATGCTATCAACTCTGTTGTAACTGGTGCCGCACCTGCAGCCTCTACCGCTGCTCCTACTAAAAGCGCACCCGCTGCAGCTAAAACCGCAGATGCTCCTGCTGCTGAAACACCTGCCACTCCTGCTAAGTAACTTGGCAGAAGCAGAGTGCCGTAGATGGGCTGATGCATAACACAGACAACACACACACTTTGGGGTTATAATGTTTCTTCGAATTAGAATGGAGTGACATTATAGCCCCTTTTTGTATTCTCCTCTCTTTTAAAAACGCAGCCTTTTTCCAATTATTGAAATTGGAAGTAAGTGAATAGAATTTCATTAATAAGCGATTACTCCAACCTATGCAGCAATTCTCTTTTGGCTTGTTCCTTCTGCTGTTCTTTCGTTATGCCCAGGCCGATGTGTTAGCCTATCAGTTGGCATTGCTACTCGGCCACAGTGTGCAGCCCTGTCCATGGACAACGGCCATCGTTCTTACCATACTTGCTTTGCTATTGACCTTTTTGCTTAAGAGCATCATTAAGAAATGGAAGGGCAATAAAAGCACGGCTTATGTGCTGGTTGCAGGAGCCGTTGCAATACTCACAAGTATTCCATTGGCCCATGTTGTTCATCAGTGTGTGGTGGCTCTCATCACAATTGCTTTAGCCGTGGCGTTCGAATGGAACTATCGCCGTTACAAGCAAAAACACCTTCCTGTGCCCACAGGGCTATGGCAAAAGAATGCCCCCAAAGCGGTGGAGATGCTGCTTGTGTTTCTGTTTTTAGGTTTGGGCAATGGAGTGACCGACGTTCAGCACTACGAGTTGCGCACGGCGCAGGCCTTGCAGTTCAACCATCCCAAAGCAGCGTTTAATGTGGGTGAAAAATCATATGCCACGTCGCGTCGTCTTTTTTCCATGCGTTGCTATTTGTTGGCTACAGCGCATAAGAAAGGCTTGGGCGACCGCATTTTCGAACAAATGGTGCCATCGGGCGGTTCGGCTAATTTGTTGCTTCCCACTGATGCGATGCAAGAGTTGCTATTTCCCTCTCGAAACCTTTCTCTGCTCCTTGGCAGCACTCCACAGCCCAAAGAGTGTGCTTTAGCCTATTTCAAACGTTGCGCCTTGCATAGCAATTATCACCAAACGAAACACCGCAACGTGGCAGCCGATTATTATCTTTGCGCTTTGCTGCTCGATCGCAAACTAGCGGCGTTTGCATCGGAGGTGGCTAAATATTATCCTCAACAGGTGGCCGAGGGTAAACTCCCCACCTATTATGCGCAAGCTCTTCTGCTCTACACTCACACCACGCAACATACCATTCTCGAATATTACGACAACAACACCGAAGCTAATTATCTTGACTATACCGAAATGGGTAAGTCAATCGCTGATGTCAAAGAGCGTGCTAGCAAATTGCGTGAATCGTATGGCGAAACCTATTGGTGGTGGTACACTTACGGTGAGAGATAAGTTCTTTTCCCCAATTTTCTAATTCAAAAAAACTTCTGCTATGTTTCGTGTTCCTAAAGAAGAAACCCGAGCCATTGTGATTTGCTCTCTTTTGCTCTTTGTGGTGATTCTTGTGATGGTGGGCGTGTGGAAATGTGACAGTAACGGCCAAACGTCGTCTAACGACATTACTGCTGCCGAGCAAGACTCTTTGACTGAATTAGAAAAACAAGTAAAGGCCGATTCCACTCAGCGCAGTGCAAACTATGAAGGGGCTCATTTAGCCGCTCACCTCTTTCCCTTCGACCCCAATCATGACGACTCTGTGACGTTGCGGAAGATAGGACTTAGCCAATGGCAGGTGAAGAACCTAATGAAATATCGAAGAAGAGGGGGAAAGTGGCGATCGCCCGATGATTTCCGTCGACTTTATGGGTTGTCGGAGAGTGACTTTCAGCGCTTAAAGCCTTACATTCGCATTGCTAAGGCTGACAGGCTAGAGCGTTACATTCCTTTTGAGCAACAAGATTATTACGGAACGCCTAAGGGCGAAATTCCTCATTATGAAAAGCAAGAAAAACTGGCGGAGGGCACCACGCTCTCGCTCAATGAAGCCGACACCACGCAACTCAAGAAAATTCCAGGCATTGGTAGTTATTATGCGCAGAAAATAGTGAAATATCGAGAGCGTTTAGGGGGCTTTGTCAGTGTGTCGCAGATTAATGAAGTGGAGGGATTGCCTCCAGGCATTAGTCGATGGTTTCAGCTATCGGGCGAAAACCACGTCAAACAATTGGTTATTAACAAGGCCACGTTTAAAGAACTTGTGCGACACCCCTATCTAAGCTACGAACAAACACAAGCTATTATCAACCACATTCGGCAGTATGGCCCCATACGTTCTTGGCAAGATTTGCGGCTCTATAAGGAATTTACGGAGGACGATTTTCATCGCCTCACGCCCTATATCCGGTTTAAGTAGCTTGTTCGGTTTTGGCTAAATGCGCAAAATGTTGTAATTTTGCGCCATAAATAATAGAAAGAGCGTCGACGGACGCTTCGCTGGATGCGTTGAAAAAGCGACATCCCGAGTGCTTGATAAACCTCGTAAAAAACAAGAAGATGAATCAAAATAATAATACCCTTTCAGTTGGAGGGCGAGAGAGTCGTCCCCTAGTGAGCCTCCCTTTTATGTTGTTGGGAGTGCTCTTTTGTGTTTGCTTAATCGCAGCCAATCTTTTCGAAACGAAGCAAATCAGTGTGGGCCCGTTAGAACTTACGGCCGGTTTGATTGTGTTCCCCGTGTCTTACATCATCAACGATTGCTTGGTGGAGGTGTGGGGCTTTCGTCGTGCCCGTTTAATCATTTGGTTGGGCTTTGCCATGAACTTTCTGTTTGTGCTGTTCGGTTTCTTGGCCGACCTTTTGCCAGGTGCGGCCTATTGGCAAGGCGCCGAGGGCTTTCACGCCATCTTCGGTTTGGCTCCTCGCATCTGTGCCGCCTCGTTTGTAGCCTTCTTATTTGGCTCATTTCTCAATGCTTATGTAATGAGCCGCATGAAACTCAGTTCGAATGGGGGAGCACATTTTTCTTATCGTGCCATTCTTTCAACCATTGTGGGCGAAACGGGCGACTCGTTAGTTTTCTTCCCCTTGGCCTTGGGTGGCGTGGTTCCACTCAAGGTGTTACCCTTGTTGATGATTAATCAGGTGGTGCTGAAAACCGTTTACGAAATCATTGCCCTTCCCCTCACCATCCGCGTCGTTAAAATGCTGAAGCGGGTGGAACGTACCGATGTCTACGACAATGACATCTCCTATAATTTTTTCAAGATAACCGATCTTTAAGTAGATGGTCAACTCTTTATTATAAGGTAATTTCCTTATGTTATCGTTGGGCTCGTTTATTTATATTTAGCAAACATATTCAGTATGAACAACTCACATACTCCCCAATTTCCCGTTGATAACGGCCGAATCAACGAGGCCGCATTAGTGGTCTTTAGCGGTGGCCAAGACTCCACCACCTGTTTGTTTTGGGCTAAGAAGCATTTTAAAGAAGTGTATGCTTTGAGCTTCGTCTATGGCCAAAAGCATGCACATGAAGTAGACCTCGCAGCTGAAATAGCAGCTGAGGCTGGCGTTCCTTTTCACAAAATAGATGCCAATTTCATTGGGGCTCTTGCTCATAATTCACTGACCGACTCCTCTATTGTGATGGATCAAGTGAAGCCCGCCGACAGTCCGCCCAACACATTCGTGCCAGGTCGTAACCTTTTCTTCTTAAGCATGGCGGCCGTTTATGCCCGCGAACATGGCATTCGTCATTTGGTAACCGGCGTGTCGCAAACCGACTTCTCAGGCTATCCCGACTGTCGCGACTCATTCATCCGTTCGCTCAACGTAACGCTCAATTTGGCTATGGAAGAGCAATTTGTGATTCACACCCCGCTAATGTGGATTGACAAATGCGAAACCTGGGCATTGGCCGACGAACTCGGCGTGCTCGATTTAGTGCGTTATCGCACACTCACCTGCTACAATGGCGTGCAAGGTGAGGGTTGCGGACATTGCCCTGCTTGCAAACTACGTCGTGAAGGATTAGAAAAATATTTATCGCTGAAAGCTGAAACTCAACAAACGAAAAACAAATAGAATGCTAATATTAAAATAATTTTGATTACCTACTTAATACACACATAAGATATGCGTGACGATTTACAACTCCACGCTCTTGGCCGCAAAACGGAGTACAAGAGCGACTATGCTCCCGAGGTGCTCGAAACCTTTGTCAATAAACATCCCGACAACGACTATTGGGTGCGCTTCAATTGCCCAGAGTTCACCAGTCTTTGTCCCATCACGGGTCAGCCCGATTTTGCTGAAATACGCATTGCCTATCTTCCCGACCACCTCATGGTGGAAAGCAAAAGCTTGAAACTCTATCTTTTCAGTTTCCGCAATCATGGCGACTTTCACGAAGATTGCGTCAATATCATCATGAAAGACCTCATCAAACTGATGAATCCCAAATATATAGAGGTGACGGGCCTTTTCACTCCTCGTGGCGGCATCAGCATCTTCCCCTATGCCAATTACGGGCGCCCCGGCACGAAATACGAAAAATTGGCCGAATATCGCCTACAACAGCACGACCTTTAATCTCTAAGGGTGGTTCTATAAATTACCACCCTTAAATTCAACTCTAACTTTCGAATAATAGCGTCATAATGATATTTTTACTTCGGTGATGAAATTGCAGGGCTGGAGTTT
>CAVKKI010000031.1:0-15269 GCA_963656725.1 Oribacterium sp.
CTTCGCTTGCCCTGGGCTAGGTGCATACATTGGGCTTTCAGCCCGCATTGGTAATAAACGTATTCGACACGAAAAAAACGCAACATAAAATTCACCCATCAAAACTTTTAAAGGTGAAATTTTATTACAACAGCCATTAAATAAAGAAACGTGAGGTGACTCTCAAAAAAAATGCTTAACTTTGAGCAAACAATTTCTAGTTTAAAAGAAACGATTCTCAGTTCTTAAGGAAGAAGATTAGCCCTCACGCATTCTTTTACAAGACGAAAAATGGAAACAACCCGCCAACAAAAAATAGCCCGGCTCATTCAAAAGGAGCTGAGCGACATCTTTCAAAAACAAACGCAAGCTACGCATGGCGTGCTGGTGACGGTGAGTGCCGTGCGCATTAGTCCAGACCTCAGCATAGCCCGTGGCTACCTCAGCATATTCCCCTCAGAACGGGCGGAAGAGATTTTGCAAAACATTAATCACGCGGCCGCACAGGTGCGCTACGAACTGGGCACTCGTGTGCGCCATCAGCTACGCATCATTCCCGAACTGAAATTCTTCATCGACGATTCGCTCGACTATCTCGACCACATCGACTCGCTGCTGAAGCAATAAAGGTGGTTCTATCAAACAAAACAAATTTATAGAACTCCCTTAAAAAACTTAGTTAACGCAACTTCATCAACCCATGCGTTTCCCCTTATTTATGGCCCGCCGCTACCTTTTCTCTAAAAAGAAGGTGGGAGCCATCAACATCATTTCAGGCATTTCGGTGGCCGGTGTGGCTTTTTGCACGGCTGCGCTGCTCGTTACGCTGAGCGTGTTTAATGGGTTTCACGACCTGATTGGTCAGCTCTACACGCAGTTTGACCCGCCTTTGAAGGTGATTCCCGCTGAGGGAAAGTCGGTTGACAGCACCGACTCGGCTTTGCAAAGCATTGCTCGGCTCAACGGGGTGGAAGCAGCCTCGTTTTGCTACGAAGACAATGCGCTCATACTGTTCCGCGGTCACCCCACGGTGATTAACCTCAAGGGGGTGGACACTGCTTATGAGCACGTGACGGGCATTCGCTCTATTCTTTATGGCAACGGCTCTTATCAGCTGCAACGCGGCCCCGTGTCTTACGGCATTCCAGGCATTGGGCTGGCCTCGCAAATGGGTGGAGTGGATTATGGCACGCTTGAAATTTGCGCCCCCCGGCGTGGCGAACGCATCAACATGGCCAACCCTGCGGAGAGTTTCAACGCGGCCGATTTGACTTCAGCCCGCGTGTGTTTCAGCGTGAGCCAACGAAAATATGACGAAAGCTACATGATTTGTCCTCTGGAGTTTGCGCAAAAACTTTTTGAGCAACCGGGACGCGTCACTAGCTTAGAGTTGAAACTGAAGCCCGATGCCGATGTGGCCGACGTGCAGAAAGAAGCGCGGGAATTGGCTGCAGGGCGCTTTAAGGTGCTGACGCAAATGGAGCAACAGGAAGACGTGTTTAACATAATGAACATTGAGAAAACGATGGCCTATTTGTTTCTCACCTTCATTCTGCTGATTGCGTGCTTCAACATTGTGGGCTCGGTGTCGATGCTGATTATCGACAAGCAAAAGGACGTGACCACGCTGCGCCACCTGGGCGCTACGCCGAAGCTCACCTTCCGCATCTTTCTCTACGAGGGACATTTCATTGCCTTGCTGGGCGCTGTGATTGGCACTGTGGTGGGCTTGATTCTTTGCTGGGCTCAACAAGCCTTCGGGTTGGTGAGCATGGGTTCGTCGCAGAGCAACTTCATTATTAGCGCCTACCCGGTGAGCGTGCATCTAGGCGATGTGGTGCTGGTGTTGGTGACGGTGACGCTAGTGGGCTTTTTGGCCGTGTGGTATCCGGTGAAATCGCTCAGCCGAAAGTTTTTGTAATTTCTAGAATTATTCTCGCAATTGCTAGGGATTAAGTACAAGTGACTAGGGCTTTAAGTTAATGGTTAGGACTTAAAGTAAGGACGTTAAGTTTTAGGTTAGTGACTTAACGGATGGTATTATATTTTTTTCCCTAGTCACTTTTACCTAATACTTAGCAATTGCTTTTTCTTTCTTTATATGTCATTTTCTGCTTATGATTGGGCCGCTTCGCGCTGTGCGCGGAAGGAGTGTTGCCCGCAAGAAATAGCGCGTGCGCTCTTAGGCAAGGGCGTGCCAGCCGATGAGGTCGAGGTTTTAACGGCTCAGCTGGAAGATGAGGGCTACCTCAACTCAGAGCGCTTTGCCTTGGCTTTTGTGCGCGACAAATTCCGTTTCGATCATTGGGGACGGGTGAAGATTGCCGCCGCGCTACGTCAAAAAGGCATCAGTTCGGCCACCACAGAAGCAGCCCTGGCTGAGGGCATCGACGAGGAGGAATATGTGGAGGCTCTGCGAGCGCTTATTGGTTCGCGTCAGCGCTCCACCCGCGCCGACTCGGCTTATGCGCTGCAGCAAAAGGTGGCGCGCTCGGTTATTGCCAGGGGGTTTGAGCCGGGATTGGTGTTTCGGGAGTTGAGGATAGAGGAGTGAAACAGGGCTGCAGGGGCGCAAACTCTTGGGGGGCGACGCGTCCCGCGTCGGGGCAAGCACAAATGCTAAAAAATAAAACCAATAAAGGCAAGCCACAGCATAGTTGGCTTGCCTTTATTCGTGATTTTAGTTTCTGTTTTTTTGAAAAAGAGTTGTTCACATAGCTACTTGCGCCAGAGCTTGCCCCGACGCGGGACGCGTCGCCCCCCAAGAGCTTGCGCCCCCAAGAGTTTCTTTATCAAAAGCTAGCCCTTCACTTCTTCGTGAAACTTCTCACCACAAACCAGACGTGGCGCAGAAGGGTGGGCACAAGGCCGTAGTGGCGACACATAATGCGGAAGCGCTCGCGCAGAGAGGCTTTGTGATTTTTGGTGGTGAGGCCCTCGCTTAAGTAGTTGGCCACCACGAGGTGGGCATTGACCAGGGGCAGATGCTCGCGCTCGGCTTGATGCATAAGACGAATGCACCAGTCGTAATCGGCCGAGAAGCGGTAGCGCAGGTTATAGAGGGTGTGGCGCGCAAGACGCGTGTTGGCAAAAAAGGCTTGGTGACACACCAGCATGCCATTCTTGAAAGAGCGCCAAGTGAGCCGCTCGGGCGGGGTGAGCCTGCGCTCACGCAAATAGTGGCCGTGGGCGTCGACAAGGTGGGTGTGACCGTAGATAACGGCGGGCAACGTGGGCGCCGTGGTTTGCGCTGCCTCGGCCACTTGGGCCAGCGTGTTGGCGGTGTGAAGCGTGTCGCCCGCATTGAGAAAGAGGATGTAGTGACCGGTGGCCATAGAGAGCGCCTTGTTCATGGCATCGTAGAGGCCGCGGTCGGGCTCGCTGATGCAAACAATCTCGTGGCGCACCTGGGCACGGCTGTTGCGCTCTTGATAGTGGTGAACGAGCTGCAGGGTGTTGTCGGAGGAATTGCCGTCGACAATGAGGTGCTCTACGTGAGCGTAGGTTTGTTGCTCCACACTGTGGATGGTGCGCTCAATGAGCGATGCCGCGTTCCACGTGACAGTGGCGATGGTGATTTTGAGGGGTGCCTCGGCCTTCGCCACAGGGCTCGGGGAAGGGGGCACGCTAGGGTCGGATGTGGTTTCCATTATAGTAATTATAGGGTTTGCGATCGTTTTTTGAGAGATGCGTTTGCCTAAGATGAAGAGTTATTCTAAATTTCAGATTTTAGTGTTATTAGAATCCCTCTTAACTAAGTTCTTCACCGCGGTAAATGCGCAAATATTGCTCGGCCACGGCTTGCTCGGAGTAGGCTTTCAAGGCGTGGGCTCGGGCGTTGCGGCATAGGGCGGTGTAGCTGGGCGATAGCAACACGCGGCTGATGCCTTCGGCAAAGTCGGTGGCATCGAGATAGCGCGCCAAGTAGCCGTTGACGCCCGTTTGCACCATCTGCGGCACGCCCCCCACGTTGAAGGCCACACAAGGCACGGCGGTGGCCATGGCCTCGGCTATGGTGTTGGGCAGATTGTCCATGAGCGTGGGCATGAGCAGCAGGTTGCTGGCTTGGTAGATGCGTCGCATCTGCTCCTCGTCGGTTACATAGCCCAAAGGGTGCAGACTTGGTGGCGTGGCCGCGCCGGTTTGTTGCAAGGCTTGGCGCAGGCGCTCGGCGGCCTCTTGGCTTTCGCCTCCGGCCAAAAGGATGCCTGTGTTGGCGGCCAGTTCGGGTTGCGACTGGGTCAATGTGACAAGGGCCTTCTCTAGGTAGTCGATGCCCTTGTAGGGGTTGGTGAGTTTGTAGGCTGCGAAGAGCAGAAGATGCTTGTTCGGCGGCAGTTGCAATTGTTGGCGCACCTGGGCTTGCGTGGGCTGGCCCTCGGAGCCGGCGGGTGCGTAGAATTGGGTGTCGATGGGGTTGGGAATGCTCACCACGCGCTTATCCTTAAACAAGGGTGCCTCGCGGGCCAACGCCTCTAGCCAGTGGCTGCACGCCACAGCGGTAAAGGGGCCTGCGCTGTAGGCTTTGAGTTTGCGCTGATAGGTGTGGTAGGCCAAGTCGTGGCGGCTGGGGTGAAGCAGCAAGGGGCATTGGCCACACTGACCGGTGCGCCAGCGTTGGCAGCGGTCGGCATGGTGGCAAATGGCGGTGAAGGGCCACATGTCGTGAAGCGTCCACACCACGCGCTTGCCGCTTTGCAGGATGCGTCGAAGGTCGGCAAGCGAGAGCAGGGCTTGGTTCGTCCAGTGCAGGTGGATGACGTCGGCCTCTTTGAAGGCTTTGAGCCGGGTGATGTCGTTGCCCATTCGCGCGGTATCGACCTCAAAGAGCCGGCGACGGCTTAGGCGGTTGTGCAAGCAGATTTCGAGGCGCTCGAGGGCGAACTTTGCCTTGCGCCACAGGGTGGGCTTTAGGTTGAGCACGTCGGTGCGCTCGGGGGGCAGCGTACGGTCGCGGCAGAGCAATTGGGCCTGCGCTCCCGTGCTGCGCAGTGCTTTGAGCAGCCTGAGGGCGGCAATGGCGGCGCCGCCTGTGTGGTCGGAGGTGTTGATGAGCAGGATTTTCATGGGGGAAGAGAGAAGGGGGCGCTGGCTCTTGGGGGGGCGACGCGTCTCGCGTCGGGGCAAGCACGGGCGCTAGCAGCAATCTTTATAACTTTATCATTTAGAGAAACTTTTTTGAAGAGAAGAAAGGGAGGAGAGTAATTGCCATTAACTTTGCTATTGGCTTTTGCATTACTTTATGCACTACTTGCTGCGCTCTGCTTCTTGCATAGCTTCTTGCCCCGACGCGGGACGCGTCGCCCCCCAAGAGCTAGCGCCACCCAATACTAGAGCTCCACCTCCTTCAAAATCTGCTCCGTGGCGCCAGCGTTTTGCTTAATATAGCAGCCAGCGGCCTGGCCGGCTTGTTGCAGGGTGGCCTTGTCGGTGAGCAGATGAGTGAGGGTGGCGTTGAACGAGGCAGCATCGGTTACGCAACGGCATCCGCCATTGGCGAGCAGGTCGTTGGCCTCGCGAAACTTTTCATGATGTGGCCCTATGAGCACGGGCACGCCATAAACGGCAGCTTCGGGCACGTTGTGAATGCCCACGCCGAAACCTCCGCCCACATAGGCCACCGTGGCGTAGCGATAGATGCTCGAGAGAAGGCCGTAGCAGTCGATGATAAGGCAGTCGGCCTCGGCCACGCTCTTGAGGTTGGCGGCGGAATAGCGCACGTGGGGGCGTTGCAGTTTTTGCTCAATCTGCACAAGGTGCTCCTCGCTCACCACATGGGGGGCTAGCACCAGGCGAAGGTTGGGGTGTTGGTTGAAGTAGCTGATGAGCAAGTCCTCGTCGGGTTGCCACGATGAGCCGGCCACCACCACTTGCCAGCAACCGGCGAAGCGCTCCACGAGGGGCAGGGGTTTGGCCTCGCGCTGAATGTCGATGACGCGGTCGAAGCGGGTGTCGCCCACCACGGTCACTTGTGTCACGCCGATGGTGGCGAGCAGTTGACGCGAGGCTTCGTTTTGCACGAAGAGGTGCGTCATGCGTTGCAACACGCGGGCATAGCGACGGCCGTACCAGCGAAAGAAGATTTGCCCAGGACGGAAGATGCTCGACACGCTATAAACGGGGATGCGCTGGCGATGGAGCACGTCGATGTAGTTGCGCCAAAATTCGTATTTTATGAAATAGGCGGCCTCGGGGCGTGCCAACTTCACAAACTTCAAGGCGTTGAGCGGGGTGTCGAGAGGCAGGTAGCACACCACGTCGGCCCCAGCGTAGTTTTTGCGCACCTCATAGCCCGAGGGCGAGAAGAAAGTGAGCAAAATTTTCTTCTCGGGGTGCTCGCGCTTGATGCGTTCCATTAGGGGGCGGCCTTGTTCAAACTCGCCGAGCGATGCGGCGTGAAACCACACGTAGCGACTCGTGCCTATTTGGCGGCGCAGCGTGCGCCACGTGTTGCGGTGGCCACGCATCATGGTGCGCACTTTGGGGCTGAATAGCGAGGCTATGTTGCAGCCCAGCATGAGCAGATAGATGATTAATGAATACATTCCAAAAAAGAGAG
This sequence comes from Oribacterium sp., assembly GCA_963656725.1. Lineage (GTDB taxonomy): Bacteria > Bacteroidota > Bacteroidia > Bacteroidales > Bacteroidaceae > Alloprevotella. Next base: position 6,539 of record CAVKKI010000031.1, read on the forward strand.
TATGTGGTGGTGGGGATTTTTTCTAATTCACACTAGTTGCAGGGTGGTTTTCGAAATCCACAAGGCAGCAAGATTTCATTGTTTACCTTATTATAGAAACGCGTTTCTCTATAAAAAGTTGCGTGAAGTTAATTAAGGGTGGTTCTATAAATTAGCTTTGTCAGATTTTGGTGCTATTTTAATATTTGAATATCGGCTGCGTTCGGCAAAGCAAAACAAGTTTTTCTTTGCTCTCACTTGCACGATATTTTCGTCCATTTTGTTTGTGAACGAAGGAGCATAGCGGGCTATGTGACTGAGTGAACAAGCAAAATGGGCGAAAAAGAGCGCCGAAAGGTGGCAAAACATCAAGAAACTAACTTTGTAATTTTAAAGGTGGTAATTTATAGAACCACCCTTAAAAATCCGCCTTTACCATAAAACGCAAAAGGGCAAAGACGGAGCGCGAGGGCTCTGCGTGCTTTGCCGTTTTGCTTGTTTCGTTGTGTTTATCCAAGGGCTTCGAGGGCGGCCTTCATGCGGGCGATGGTTTCATCCTTGCCTAAGAAGGCGGCTAGCTCATACATGTCGGGCCCTTTGCCTTCGCCCACCAGGCACACGCGCCAAGGGTTCCAAGGCTTCTTGCCCTCGGCTGCGGCCCAAGCGTCGACCGCTGCCTTTTGGCTCTCGATGCTGAAGTCGTCGAGACCTTCGAGCAGATGAAGCAGTTGGCGCATATCGTCGGCCGCACCTTCCTTCCAGTTTTTACGGGTGAACTTGTCGTCGAGCGAGTAGGTGGGGCGGAGGAAGAAGAAGTCGCACAAGGGCCAAAGGTCTTTAATGAAGTTGATTTTCTTCATCTTCATCATGCCCACCACAGCCTCTACGCGCTCTAGGGGTTGCTCAATGCCGTTGGCGCGAAGCACGGCGTCGAACTGTGGAGCGAGTTCGGAGTTGGGGGTGGCGAGGATGTATTCGCGGTTGAACCACTGGCCTTTGACGTAGTCGAACTTGGCGCCGCTCTTCGAGCATTTGGCCAAGTCGAACTGCTCAATGAGTTCTTGCATTGAAAGGATTTCCTGATCGGTGCCGGGGTTCCAGCCCAAAAGGGCAAGGAAGTTGACCACGGCCTGAGGCAGGTAGCCGCTCTCGCGATAACCGGAGGAAACGTCGCCCGTTTTGGGGTCGTGCCACTCGAGGGGGAACACGGGGAAACCTAGGCGGTCGCCGTCGCGCTTTGAGAGTTTGCCTTTACCGTCGGGCTTGAGCAGCAGGGGCAGGTGGGCAAATTGGGGCTGCGTGTCGGCCCAACCGAAGGCGCGATAGAGCAGCACGTGGAGCGGAGCAGAGGGCAACCACTCTTCGCCACGAATGACGTGGGTGATTTGCATGAGGTGGTCGTCGACAATGTTGGCCAAGTGATAGGTGGGCAGGTCGTCGGCGCTCTTATAAAGCACTTTGTCGTCGAGAATGTCGCTCATCACGCGCACGTCGCCGCGAATGATGTCGGCCACGTGGATTTCCTCGCCGGGCTCTACCTTGAAGCGCACGGTGTATTGCTCGCCGGCGTCAATCAGGCGCTGCGTTTCTTCTTCGCCCAGGGTGAGCGAGTTACGCATGGTGAGACGGGTGTGGGCGTCGTACTGGAAGTTTTGCACCTCTTCGCGCTTTGCCGCGAGTTCCTCGGGGGTATCGAAGGCCACGTAGGCTTTGCCCGCATCGAGCAGTTGCTTCACATATTGGCGATAGATGTCGCGGCGTTCGCTCTGGCGGTAGGGTCCGAAGTCGCCACCGAAACTCACGCCTTCGTCAAACTCAATGCCGAGCCACTTAAAGGCTTCAATGATGTATTGCTCGGCACCAGGCACGAAGCGGTTAGAGTCGGTATCCTCAATGCGGAAGATGAGTTTACCGCCGTGTTGGCGGGCAAAGAGGTAGTTATAGAGTGCGGTGCGCACACCGCCTATATGGAGAGGCCCTGTGGGGCTGGGTGCGAAGCGCACGCGTACGGTTCTTTCTGCCATAAAGAAGGGAATGAATGGTTTATTTTTAATTTCATTTGCAAAGTTACTGCTTTTTACGCTCATTCCGTGCAATAGGGGCTGAAAATGTGTGGGGAGGGGGATTGTGGGCGGTGTTTGCCTTGTGGTTGAGAAAGGAAAAAGCACGGGCGCAAGCACTTGGGGGGGGCGACGCATCTCGCGTCGGGGCAAGAAGCAACGCTAGCACATTTAAGCTACTAGCGCCGCCACTTGCGCCGACGCGGGACGCGTCGCCCCCGGAAGGAGCTAGCGTATTTTAGTGATTAACCGCAGGGGCAACGATTGCCGTGGGCAACGTTTTTCTGAGCAATTCTCTTTCACTTGCGAATTTGCCAAGTGTGGTGCTACCATTCTTGCTGTAGGTCTCGCGGAAAGCATATATGTCTTTGTAGGTGAACACACGCAGCAAGGGGAGATTTTTTTCATTCACAGCAAATTCCAATAAACTGTAGTTTTTTTCTTCTTTATAACATTTATATTTCAAACCAAACACTCCCTGGCTGAAACAAACCTGCACTGAAGACTCGTTGTTAATAATATCATCCTTAAAGACAATATTCTTATAATAGCCATCAGCGTTTTTCTCAAAGATTTTAGAGTTCTTATGCCATTTTTTCAGTCCTAAATAGTACAGCTTTTTGAGCGTGGTATTTGCAATACTGTAAATAGGAGATTTTTGATCGTCGTAGCCGTATTTATCAACTAAGCAAGCGTTTAGAATGTGCAGCAAAATGAGTTTCTTCATTTCATCCGAAGTTTTCACAACTCCTTCTTCGTTAGCGTTTCCAGGGTCGCAGAGGAAATAGGCAGGCTCTTGCTCCTCGCCCCCTATATTAAGGGCCGATGTGTTGGCCTCTTTCACACAGAATTGGAAACCATCGAACTTATTAGACGAGGTGGTGTAGTCGCCAAACGCAAAATAGGTTGGGAGCGTCGTCTTGGGCGCACCGTTTTCTTGCCAGCTTATTACCGTACCAGCCTCATCATTCAAGTGTGTTTTCGACACGAGCATATCCCAAATCATATTCTTGGTTTGACGTTTTTGGAAGGAGCTGTAGGGGTCTTTGTCTTTGCCCGAGGTGCCATCGAGTTCGGCGCCCGTCTTTCCGCGAACAATGAATTGATAATCTTTGCGACTTTTTTGTTTTTCATTATCATCCGAATCGATGATGAAGTTCCCTAAACCACCCGTTTCGAATTCGTTAAAGTCAAAAGTTTTACCCTTATTTATCCATGCGGTTTCAGAATTGTTGTAATCGAAAAAATTACTATTTTTCGTCTTTTGCAGGTTCATGTTATACAATTTATAGTCGCCCTTGCCCCACCAAATGGTGTTGTAACCGTAATAAAAAGCGTTCATTTCGGTAATACCATTAACAAATCCTTCCTTTAAGGGGGTATCTGCAAACTCGTCTGTAAATGCGTCATAAACAAGATTTAATTCATCTTTATTCAACACATTTTCGTATTTTTTATTAGCCACATTACCATTCTTCCAAAGGCTACAATAGTCCCACATATTGCTGATGGCGCGGATGTCGTTTTTGCTAAGGTCGTCTTTGCTCACCCCGCAAAACGAAGTGAAATTATCGCCAATAGCATTAGGGTTGGCCATTGCCATGAGCAAATTGAAGAAATTTGGAATCATTTGGATGCCCTCTGCTTGTTTTGAGCAAAGTTTGGTAGGCACATACATGGGGGTACTCTTCGAACCCTTGTTCACATAGTTATTGTCAGTCAGCTGAAACGAGCACCAATAAGACGATTTATTGTCTTTGCTGCACGGACTCACACACACCCAATACACCCAATCGTATGCGTCATTGTCATTTTTACCCAAGCATTCAGCCACCACATCGCCCAATTGGTAGAAGAATGGTTTGTTGTCGGAAGCATTATCGCCCATAGCCGAAGCTGGCACAAAGCGAATTTGCTCAAGCGTGGGCAATTGCTTCACATTCACATCGAGCGTAGCGAAGAGCGAGGGCTCATTCTTTACTTTGAAAGTGAGCGTGCCAATGCCCTCTCGGGTCCAAGTGTCGTCGGTTGCATTGCCTGTGGCTCCGCTAGCAATCAGACTTTTATAAATGCGGTTGGCCTCGTTCACATCGGTGGTCACCACATAGCGCACGTGGGGATTGGCCTCGTCGGCAGAGCCAATGGTGGGAGTGGCGGCATAGGTTGCTGCATCCCAGCCCGAAGGCAAAGAGTCTAAACTGGCCACACCGCCTAACAAGCAGGTCAAGGCTTCTTGTTTCTCGTAATAAACTTCGGTTTCGTTTTTTCCATCGCCATTTCCGTTTCCGCCGTCGGTGTCTAGGTCGTTATCCCTACAAGCGGTAAATGTAAGGCTGAGCCCCGTTAGCAGCAAGCCAACCAAGGCAAAAGTTGTAGTGTTTTTCTTCATTTTCAAAGTGTGTTAGTTGTTCAACATAAAATGATTATTTTGCAAAGATAGCACAATATATATTAATAGGGGGGGGGGATTTTCAAGAAAAATTTCAACTAACGCTAGCTCCTTCCGGGGGCGACGCGGCCCGCGTCGGCGCAAGTGGCGGGCAAGTAGCAGCGCAAGCACTTGGGGGGCGACGCGGCCCGCGTCGGGGCAAGCTCGAATGAAAATAAAAGTGTGTAAGTTAACACAGCGAGGGTGATTCTTGAGTTGCTTCTTGCCCCGACGCGAGACGCGTCGCCCCCCCAAGTGCTTGCGCCAATGCAACTAACTATTAGCGCCGACGCGGGCCGCGTCGCCCCCACCGACGAGCTCAAAATAAGAGGTTTTGCCTATGCATTGTGCAAAAATCACCTTAATTTTGTCTATGCTTTAGGTAGCACACACACCAAAAAGTTAGCTCAAGAACCCCTTCACCAACTGCGAAACTGCATAAAGCGGACATATCTTAACATGACGCAAAGCTTGATTATCGTCATTGTCAACATAGGTAAACTCTCCGAAATTTTCTAACGAGCAACGAATGGCTTCACCTAAATGCTTCTCACGCATAAACATCCACAAACTCTTCATTCCCCCACGGCTCCCCGCCTTCACTTCAATGGGCAAAACACACAACTGTGAGGCTGAGGGAAGCACATAGTCGATTTCTGCCTGAGAATTTTTCGACAACCGCTGCCAATAATACATCTCGTGTCGAAGGTTAGCTCCTTGATAATGCAAAAGTTCCAACCCAGCCACAAGTTCGGCCATTGATCCCTTATTTACCAAATCGGTAACCGTTGAGGTCAACACCTGTGAGGTCAGCAAGGTGGAGTTGCCCATCGTAATGCCCAACAGGCGAAGCATCAGTCCACAGTCGAAAAAAAGAATCTTGCGATAAGCCTCATCGGCTTCTCCCCCAAGAGGCAACCCGTTAGCCCCCGTGTGTGTCACCGCAATAAGCAGCCCTGCTTGCAGGAGCAATTGCAACGCACGCTTCACCTCCGCCGTGCGATAGTCGCCCACTTGTGTGTAAACAAACTTCTTCGTACACTGCACGGCCGCACTACGCAGCAAGTTGCGCAACAAACCCACATCCACGCGTTTGCCATACTTCGGAAAATCATCTTCATAACTCAGCAGCAAATCGTCTTGCAGCTCTTGACACTGCAAAAAGTCGTGTTCTTCCACCCATTTTGCCACACACTCTGGCATTCCGCCCACCAACATATAGGTGCGCAGCAACGCCACCAGGCGCTCATGCAAAGGCTCTGCCAACGGATGGTTCACACTTGCCTCATTACGAGCCTCAATGAGCAAATGCTCACCATTGGCCCAAAGAAACTCATCGAACGTCATGGGATACATAAACATTGAGTGAATCCGTCCCACACCAAACGTGGGCAACTCATTCAGTGCAAACTCTAGCAGCGAGCCAGCAGCCACCACATGCAGTTCGGGCAAGTCTTCTTTAAAAAAGCGCAACGACATGATGGCCTCTGCACACTCTTGTATTTCGTCAATAAAAAGCAGAGTCTGGCCCACCCGAATCCGCTGTCCCGACATAGCCGACAATTCTGCCACAATGCGCTTCACGTTTAAATTGCCCCGAAACACGGCACGATATTGCGGTTCTTTTTCTAAATTAATCTCTAGAAAACTTTCAAATTCTCGGCCCAATTCTCTCACGGCCGACGACTTCCCCACTTGCCTGGCTCCGCGCAGCAACACAGGCTTGTGATCCTTGCGCCTAGCCCACTCTTTGAGTTGCTCGTCAATTAGTCTTCTATAATACATATGCAAAAACGCTGATTTTCAACGTGCAAATATAGCTATTTTGCAATTATCCAAGGATTTAAAACAAAGAAAAGTGCAAAATTCCAAGGATTTAAATCAGCGAAAAGTGCAAAAATCCAAACATTTAACCCCAAATTTTTCACTTCAAAAGCGCTAAAAGCTCCGGGAGCGACGCGTCCCGCGTCGGGGCAAGTGGCGGGCAAGTGGCAGCGCAAGCACTTGGGGGGCGACGCGTCCCGCGTCGGGGCAAGAAGAAACTCAAGAAGCCCCCACTACGTTAGCTTACAGGCTTTTATTTTCATTCGAGCTTGCCCCGACGCGGGGACGCGTCGCCCCCCAAGTGCTAGCGCCAGTGCAATTAACTACTAGCCCCAACGCGAGGACGCGTCACCCCCGGAAGAAGTTAGCGCATTAGTCCTCTGACACCAACATTTTTTGAAACTCTTCGTTTATCGTAGAGAAAAAGTTCTGCTTCAGTTCTCGGCGCACTTTGCCCATAGAACCTAACGTGCGCTGGCCTCCCGAAAGGCTTTCTGTGTAGATATGATCGTCTTTGTAAGCGTTCACTTGCAAAAAATCTTTTTCATCGATATTTTCGAAGGAATACGTGAAATAATAGATTTTATTCTCCTTTAAATCATATCTCAATTTCACGTGCGTGGGGTGAAGCATAGCATTCAAAACTAAGTTAGTAGGATCGGTATAGAAGCGCACATCCATGAAATAACGTCCCTTACTATCCTTTTTATAACTCACAGCCTTACTCTTTTCAAAAAGCCCATAAAGTTTCTCTAGCATCTCTCTATACAGAGCAGAGTTGTCCTTTAGGTCTACGATGGGCTTTTTTGTTTCATTATAATAAAAGGCATTCAGCAACTGAAAGGTGAAGTAGATAGCTTGTTCCTTGGTAATTTTCGTGCCGCATTTATCACCTCCTTGATTCACTTTCCTAAGAAAATAAGCCGCGTCTTTGTCTTGAGCATCACCAAAAGCATCTTTAATGCAGAAGTTGGAGGTGCCATCTTCCTCCGCCACTATGTCGCCAAAGGCAAAGAAGGGAAGGTCGCCGGCTTCCTTCACGGTCTTTTCACTCAGCCGAGTGTAGCTCAACACATCGGTCAGTCCGTAGTTATTGCCACGCTCCTCAAAACTTTGGCCCGGTGTGTTGTCGGTGGTATACACAAGGTTTTTCTCCAATTGAGCCCCCGTTTTATATTTCACTATGTATTGTTGTTCCCCACAGTTTCTCGACTCGTTGCCTTCATAAAGAACGATGTGGTTATCGCCCGCAGATTTTTCGAAAACATTAAAATTCTTCTCATTGTCGCCAAATTCCAACCATAACGTCTGCTTCTTTGCTTCATTAAACAGGCCACTATTTTCAGGAAGTTGCTCATTTTCATCCTTTTCGTTATTGTTCGAAAGCTCCAAGTTATACACGCGGTAGTCGCCTTTTCCGAAAAGCACCTTGCTGTAGCCATAGTAAAAGGCATTCAACCTAGGATTTTCCTTCGCCAGTTCGTTACGCAAGTTCGTCACCACCTCTGCATTGGCCAACTTATCCAAAATGCCTAGATCGCTCCACATGTAGCTTAAATTTTGCACTTTCTCGGGGGTCAGTTCGCCGCTCTGCTTTGTAATTTCGCCAATGCCTGTCACCGTGTTCTTGTAATAAAGATCGGGGTTTTGCATCACGCGCAACACGTTGAAATAATTTTGCACCATGCGCTCACCATCACCTTGACTCTTACAAAGGGCCGTGGGCAAGTAGAGGTCGCCACACTTGCTCTTCGTCAGCTTTACATAGTTTGCGTCCGATGCACCATAAGGGGTGAGTTGCAAGGTGCACCAATGGCTTTTGCTTGCCTTGGCCGCTTTGCTGCAAGGGCGCACACACACCCAATAGGTGTCGTTGTTCTGCCCATCGAGGTGTTGACAAATCACATCGCCCACCTGATAGAACGGGGTTTCTTTTGGCGCACTGTTGTCGCCCACTGCCGAAGCGGGCACAAAGCGCAGCTGCTGCAAGTGGGGCAGTTGCTGCACGTCGACATCGAGCGTGGCATAACAAGCCGGCTCATTCTGCACCTTAAACGTCAAGGTGCCCACATCTTCCATCTGCCACACATCGTTGGTGGCCTTAGCCTCCACCTCGCTCGAGGTCATGCTGCGATAAATGCGGTTTGCCTCTTCTGCGCTAGTGGTAACCACATAACGCACGTAGGGGTGCGCAGCATCTGCCACTTCACCCAGTTTTGGGTCTATAGCAAAATTCTGTGCATCCCAATTATCAGGCAGAGAGTCAATCTCTGCCACCACGCCCAGCAGGCTCTGCAGAGCGTCATATTTCTTAGCTTGTTTTTCAGTGAACACATCGGCAGAAGAGTCGTCTCCTCCACCATTTGCGCCATCGGCCAAGTCGTTATCGCGGCAACCCGACAACGTCAGGCTCAGCCCCGCTAACACAATTCCCACAAGG
>CAVKKI010000031.1:15372-17018 GCA_963656725.1 Oribacterium sp.
GGGGGGGGGGCGACGCGTCCCGCGTCGGGGCAAGAAGAAACTCAAGAAGCAATTCAAGAATCCCTCCCCACTGCGTTAGCTTACACACTTTTATTTTCATTCGAGCTTACCCCGACGCGGGGACGCGTCGCCCCTAGAAGGAGCTAGCGCTCTGAAAATCAACCAATTAAGCAACACTCTGCCACTTTTCCAACCCATTTTGCCCCCTTTTCTGCCACTTTTCCAACTTCCCCCCAAAAAAACTCTTGCCCACAATGTAAATATATGTGTGTTTACATCGCAAGCAAGAGTAAATCTTCAATCTAAAAATCCCCCATTATAGCCAATTCCTGGGCACGGGGAAGTGCATGTCTTCTTATAATAAGACGTGCATCGTGTGGCAAAGTTAGTGTTTTCCTTAAACTTATGCACATTTATTCACAAAAAATTTTCACAAAACCTGCACTTTTAAGCCACTAGTTTACCAAGGCCGCACTCTCTATTTATAACATTCACGTTGATTATCAATGGGAAATGCACACGATGCACGTCTTATTATAAGAAGACAAGCACAGAAGTATATAGAGTTATACCCCACCCAACTCATTGACAATCAACATGAAACGAGTCGTAGAAAGGCCCCATTTCGAGGCCACCGCTAACGACATAAAATAGATCGAGGAAATGGCGCAGGATTGCTTACAAACTACTCCTTCTATAGCCGACGAAGCCAACCACCGTTACCACGGCAAACAGCTTCCAAAGGGCATACATATCACTGAAACTGACAACCCACAAGGCTCGGTTTCAGGTATAGAAGGAATGCACCTAAGTGAAGAAGCACAGAGCGAAGGTAAGGCTTTGAAGCACAATGACTTAGAAGGGAAAGATAAGGCAAATTTTGGTAAGGATGCTGCTAGCGATGCTACTAGCGCCGCCACTAGCGCCGACGCGAGACGCGTCGCCCCCGGAGCTACTAGCGGCCCCCGAGCTACTAGCGAAGCAGCCCCTTGGGGATACCTCTTTATACACAACAAGCAGGTGGAGCGATTCAAACAACAAATGGACGCCTACAACCACGCGCACCCCACTGCCGCACACCCCTGCTTCATACACTACTCCATTCGCTACAAACTACGCGACAACCGCCGCGGCATCGTCAAGCGCCAGCTGCCCACCATTAGCGGCCTCGTGTTTCTGCAAGGCCACACCCGCGAGCTGCAGCGCTTTCTTCACGACAACTACCCCACCTACCACCTCATGCGCAACTGCAGCACAGGGCAACCCGCCGTCATCCCCGACCGCGTGATGCAACCCTTCATGGAGGTGGTCAACACCCACCCCGAAAACGTCACCTTCTTGCGCGACCCCTTCCTCAAATTCGCCAAAGAGCACGTGCGCCTGCGAGTGCTCACCGGCCTCTTCAAAGGCCTCGAAGGCTACGTGGTGCGCGTTGATCGCGACCGCCAACTCATCATGGAGTTCGGAGGCTACGCCGTGGCCATCCGCGGCGTACACAAAGAAGACTTTGAGGTGGCTGAATAAAACGCGTCTAGCGAAACAATTTAACATAGATTAGTTAGCGTTCCGAGTCCACTTATTTTTAAGTCACTCACAAGAAAGCACAAGCTAAAAGCCCAACTTGCTTTTTTAGGGTTAGTCACAAG
>CAVKKI010000032.1:0-16981 GCA_963656725.1 Oribacterium sp.
ATTACATTTCAGAATAGTAGAATACTAAAATCAGAATTTTTAGAACCACCCTTTAAGTTGTTGCAAAAATACGCACTAAATGTTAACGTTGCAAATCGGGGGGGGTAATTTATGTTAACGAGCTAAATAATTCAATCAATCAGCCTGTTAATGAGTGAAAATAAGGCCAAAATGTAAAGCCTAAGGCTACAAAATGCTTTACAAATCTTTCCATTGATGCGGAAAATGTGAGGGAAACGGACGAAAAACTAAAAAATTCTTGCAAAATACGCTGAAATGTAATAAATTCGCCACGAAAGGGCGACTAGTGCCCTTTTTTCTAGAACGAAGAAGCTGAAATCGAGCCTTCAAAGGGCTTGAATAAAAAGGAGAAAACTCCTCAAAAGAGGAGCAATTCCCCTCAAAAGAGGAGCAATTCTCTCAAAGAGGAGTAATTTCCTTCAAGAGGAAAAACTTCTAAGAGCGGAGATAACTCCCAAGCGAGGGTAAACTCTCAACCCCCAAGCCAGGGCGAATTTCTCCCCCACGAAACAGCTTCACCCCTACGCAAGAAAACAATTAACCAACTTAATTTATATGAAAAACAGACTACATTCTATTTTCATGTGCTTGCTTCTGTTCAGCACGGCGCTGTTTACGCAAACAGCGTGGGCGCAGAATGTGAGTGAGCTAGTTAGTGGAGCGAGCTACTACATAAAGTGTGGTGGCTCGAGTGGGCAGGTTTTGAGCAACCCCTTCCTCTACGACAACAATGGCTCGCTGGGCGCCCAATCACTCAGCAGCCTAACCAACGCTTCGCTCTGGACGGTGACTGCCGTTGAGGGCGAAGAAGGCTTCTACACCGTGAAGAACGTGAGCACGGGCAACTACCTCGTGCCCGTTAGCAGCGATGGCGAACTGGCCACCGTGTCGGCCACGAGCCAAAAGGTGTATTTAGGCAAAAACACCAGCACGGGCGATGCCAGCAACACCTGGTTTAACATTGCAAGCAGTGCCACAAGCACCATCAGCTACAACTGGCAAGGCACCGCAAAAATTGCCGGTTACGCCGCTAACGATGGCGCGGGCAACACAAAAATTTCTAACTCGGAGTGGGCCTTTTGGCCTACGAAGGAGAGCTACCTCACGAACAACGGCTTCGCCACGCCCACAGCCAGCGAAACCCAGCTCTATCGCGTAGTCAACGCCAAAAACACTACCTACGCCCTGGCAGAAGGCAGCAACGGCCTGACCACTACCAACTACACCCTCGAGGCCAACGCCACCGACTACACCCAATACTGGTATCTCATTGACCAAGGCGACGGCACCACAGCCTTTAAAAACGCCCTGACCGACCGCTACGTGCAGAGCCTTTCAGGCACGAAAGATGCGCAATACCCCATGGGCACCACGGCCTATGGCTTCACCATAGCCTCGAATGCCAACAGTCTCTACTCTTACGACATTCGCGACAACACAACCCTCGGTTTCAACTCCACCGACAAGTCGCAAGGCACCACCAACCTGGGTGGCGGCACAAGCGCAGGCGCCGTCTACTCTTGGACGTTCTACACTGGCTCGGCCGACCTCAACTCTCTTTGGAACTTCCAAGCCGTGACGCTCACCACCGACCAACTCTCGGCCCTCACCACGGCCAAGGCCACTTATGTGAAAGAGAACTACCTGACAGACATTCTCACGAACGGCAAAATGCGCATCCGCACGGCGCGCAACTCCACACAATCGGCCTCAGAATCAAAGGCCACCGTCTACACCGACGACCCCTACTACATCACCGACAACGGCTCCGCAGAGCAAATGCAGACGCTGCTTTCGGGCGACGACGCCAACAAGCAAATTTGGGTTGCCGAGAAGCAAGACGACGGCGGCTACACCTTCCGCAACCTCAGCACGGGCAAATACCTCAACTTCGGCAGCGCCACCTCCGACTCTAAAAAGTTCTACGTGCGCTACTACCCCAGCAACACCGCTACCGACTACTACGTCAACCTCTCCACCAACAGCGATTTCTCGGGCGACGGCAACGGCAGTGATGGCGGAGCGCTCCACGCCCAAGGCGACGGCTACAAAATTGTGCAGTGGACACCCTCGGGCGCACCCGGTTCGAACTGGCTGCTCGAGAAAGTAGAGATGACCGACGACGAAGTGAAGGTGATTTTCGACAACCTCAGCGGCCACCTCTCAACCATTCCCACCGACGGCAGCTATGTGAAGATGCGCAGCGTGATGTACACCGGCCACGCCCTCACCGACAACGCCAGCCAAAACCTCTCGCACGACAACCTTCGCTCGAAAGATGCCGCCCAACTCTGGAAGTTCACCGCCGTGAGCGGCCAAGACGGCTACTATCAGCTGCAAAACGCTCTGACCGACCAATACGTGGCCATTGTTGGCACCTCAAACAACACCCAGTGTAAGAGCCAAGCCACCGAGGCCACCAGCGGCGACTACACCGGCCTTAAACTGAGCACCACCTCCGACCGCTTCGCCACCTACTTCACCGTGGCCATGCCCACCAACACGGCACAAGCCATTCACTGCCAAAACGGCGGCAACATGGTGATTTGGGCCACCTCGGCCACAGCCTCAGAGTGGTTCTTCGAAGCCTCAGACATGACCGACGAGGAAATCGCTGCGCAAAAAACCACCTACAACAACCTCAATGCCGAAAAGGCAAAGATCGACACCTACAACGAGGCCTACCCCAAATTCTTCACCGACAGCTACTGCACCGAGCTAGCCTCCACCTATCAGAGCATGACCGATGACGAACTCAAAACGGCCCTCACCGACGCCGGCGTTGACTCTGAAACCCTGCAGAACGCAGCCCTTAAGGCAAAGAACAACTCTTGGGCCACTTGGGAGAAAGCCTTCCGCGTGCGTCCCGTCAATCCCTACTCAGCCGCTGGCAAGTGGAACAACCTCCTGAAAATTGGCAACGAATACACCAGCCTGAGCAACCCCACCGGCATTTGGATTAACCCCTACGAAGCCACCTACATCTACGTGGGCGCCGACATTCCCTCGGGCGCATCGCTCACCCTGCGCTCAGTGGGCCAAACCGACAGCCAAGGCTCACAAATTGCCACCCTCACCAAGGGTTTGAATGTGGTGAGCGTCACCTCCACAGGCGCGCTCTACCTCGTCTACACAGTCGACACCGACACCACTTCCACCTCGAAAAAACTTGCCGACTACGCCTCGCTGCCCATCCACATCGAGGGCGGCACGGTCGATGGCTACTTCGACGCCACCCGCGAGGGCATCAACACCGACGATGCCTGGAAGCAAATGGTTAGCGACGGCCTCTTCCAAAAGTCGTTCGTCATGATGAAGGGCCGCCACCTCATTTATCAGCTCAACGGCACACTCACCAAGCAATACGTTCCCGAGAAAATGCGCGAAATCGTTGACTTCTGGGATTGGATGATGGACGTGTTCCACGATAAAATGGCCATTAACGACTACTACGACCGTTGGAACAACGTAAACGGTTTCTACTCGTGCACCTATAATTACATGTTCGCCACCACCTACGGCACCTACTACAACGAGTCGACCCTCAGCTCCGTGCTCAACTACGACAACATGGCAGCCGGCGGCGGTTCGCTTTGGGGCCCGGCCCACGAAAACGGCCACAACCACCAAAGCATGATCAACATGATTGGCTGCACCGAAATTTCAAACAACCTTTTCTCGCAAATCGTGGTGCACCTCAACGGCAAAACCTCTACGCGCCTCAACGGCCGCAAGTTCGCCGACATTGCCAACCTCTATGCTGCAGGCACCTCTTGGCACGACTACAACCTTTGGGACCGCAACACGCTCTACCTCAAACTCTACCTCTACTACGAAGTGGCTGGCTTCAAGCCCGACTTCTGCCGTGAGCTATTCCGCGCCCTGCGCCGCGACCCCTTAAACCACAGCAGAGGTTCGGAATCGAACCCCACGCCCGCTAGTGAGGACTTCCTCAAGTTCGCCCTGAAATGCTGCGAAGTGACGGGCGACGACCTCAGCGAATTCTTCGAGGCCTACGGCTTCTTCGTGCCCTTCGAAACCCGCATGATTGGCGACTACGCCAACTACTGGACGGAGAACACGCAAGAAATGATCGACGCCGCCAAGGCCAAGATGCACACCTATGCTAAGCCCAAGGGCAACATCCTCTTCATCGAGAACCACATTAAACACGAGCCCGCCATCGACCACGACGGCAACTACCTCTATAACGCAGACGGCTCGCAAGTGCTCCGCACCGACTATAGCGACACAGATGCAGTGGGCAAGTGTGGCGACATCGGCTCCTACTCCGACTACACCACCGGCCACTACGCCAGCGGCTACACCTACACCCAAACCGACAACACCATCACCATGAAGGGCGAAGGCGCTGTGGGCTACAAGGTGTACGACTCCGACGGCAACCTGCTCTACTTCTCAAACCTCAACACCTTCACCCTGCCCACCTCTGTGGTGACTGCGCTTGAAGGCAAAACCATGGTGCTTAAGGTGGCCCAGCCCGACGGCACCGACGTGACGCTGCCCAGCGCCGACGCCACCACCTATGAGCTGAAGGTTTACCACGCCGACGCCCTCACCGCCGACAAGAGCAACACCGTTTACACCGACGGCACCGAAGCCACCCTGCCCGTGCTCGAGGGCAACGCCCTGGCCTTCATTCAGCCCACCACCACTTCGGCAATGGCTCGCCAGAGCGGACTTCACACTTTGGCCGACAACGCTACGGCGCTGCCCACCACATTGGTAGAAGCCACTAACGTGATCGACGCCACCGACGCTTCAAACCTCACGGCACACAACGTGGTGATTACCGATAAAGAGGACTTCTACACACCCTCTGATTTCACCGCCACCACGCTCACCTACGCTCGCACCAACACCGCCGGCTGGAACAGCGTGTGCCTGCCCTTCGCCACCACCGCCACCGATTTCGGCACCTCGGCCAAGCAAGAGCAGCTCACCCAGCTCACCACCGACGCCACCACCGGCACTGCCACCCTTCACTTCGAGCCCACCCAGGGCGAAGTGGCCGCAGGTGTGCCTTGCCTGGTTTACTGCCCCGACGACGTAACCGAGTGGAGCCTCACCAAAACCAACGCGCAAGTGGTGGCCGAGCCCCAAAACGTGAGCGTCACCGACGCCACCCTGCAAGGCTCGTTTGTGAACACCACCATTGGTGCAGGCAAATATAAGCTCAACACCGCTGGCACGGCCTTTGGCATCACCACCTCGAAGGGCAAGGTAACGGCCTTCCGCAGCTACATCAGCGTGCCCACCACAGAGTCGGCTCCCCGCCTCTTCCTTGTGGAGCATGGCCAAGGCAACATCACCGCCATCAGTAATGCCGAAGCCACCACAGAGAAGGCTGCTGCCATCTACGACCTTCAAGGCCGCCGCGTGAAGAGCCCCGTGAAGGGTCAACTCTACATTGTGAACGGGCACAAGGCCATTGCCAAGTAACCCCTTCCCGATTTTCAAAACAAAAAAACCATAAGCGAGTGGCCCAAGTTCACTTGTCTCTCTCTATCTCAATTCCCTTTTCATGAACGAGGGTCGCTCGCTTTTCATAAACCACTTTTTTTGAAGCAAACTAAAAACTATATGACCGAAAAGAAAGCATACCAACCGCCCACGAGCCACCTGCTCCACCTGCACTTTGAGGGCATGCTGGCAGCTAGCGACCGCATTACTGTGGACACTGGCATTAATGTGGACGACTCTGACAAGAGCGCCGCTCGCGAGTTTGGCACCTCCACTCCCAATTGGGGCGACACCGGCTCTGATGAAGAATAGCAAATAGCTCCTGGGGGCAACGCAACAATCTCCCGGGGGCGACGCGGCCCGCGTCGGCGCAAGCACTGGCGCAAGAAGTAGCTATCACTGGCGCAAGAAGCTAGAATAGAAAAAAGAAAAGCCACAAAAAGAGGAATAATTTCTCTTTTTGTGGCTTTCTTCTTATTTGATAGATTTTCTTTTCTAGCGCCCGCTTCTAGCGCTGCTTCTAGCGCCGCCACTTGCGCCGACGCGGGACGCGTCGCCCCCGGAGCTTCTTGCGCTTTCACTAGTGGCTTGATAGGAAAAACTAGTGGCTTGATAGTGCTTCACAAGTGGCTTGATAGTGAAAACTAGTGGCTTGATAGTGAAAACACTTAAGCCGATGTGCGCAACTCACTGACTTTCAGTCATTTTTTTAGATAGCGCTCTCGCTTTGCTCCACCGCATGGGCTTTGCCCTGAAGAATGGCTTCGAGCTGGTCACACTCGGTGGCGGTGAGTCCGCCCTCTTGCAAGTAGGTGCGCACGGCTTGTTGCAAGGTGGCGGGGGTGAAGGCCGAAACCTCGGTGGTGGCGTTGTCCCAGTTCACATGCAGCATGTTGCTCGCGGCTTCGGGGTGGCAAAGCATCCAAAGCATGCGGTCGGCCGAGATGCGTTGACGCAGCTGGTAAGAGGCGTCGCCGTTGCTAATTTTGTAATAGTTAATCATGGTGAGCATGTAGTCGCTTCGCAGCTCATCTACCGTGGCTCCGGCTAGCGCTTCGAGCAAGAGTGACACAAAGCCGCAGCGGTCTTTTCCCTCGTTGCAGTGCACAAGGTAGGGCCCTTCGTGGCTTAGCATGAAGCGGGCCATTTGCGCCATGGTTTGCTTAAATCGGCTGCCAAAAAGCTCCACCGACAGGCCCATGCAGAGCGTGCGCCCTTGGGCAAAAAGCTGGGGGCAGTAGGTGGCGGCGTAGCCCTCGGTGGCCATGTATTTCTCAACGGCGGCATCGGTGTCGGCCAGGTCGAGCTCGGTGCGAATGCCCGCTAGGCGCGAAAGGCTGTCGACCACAGCGTAGCGGCCGGGGTTGTTCTTGCAATTCAAGGGGTTTGACGAGCGATAAACCATGCCCTGCGCCATGCCTGTGGTGGTGATGGGGCGGAAGTTGGCGTAAACTTCGGCGGTTTCGCCCTCGCGGCGCTCAATGGGGAAGACTGACTTCAGCAGGTCGTAGTCCTCTTTATAGCCCGCCTTCTTTTCAAGCGTCAGTTTCACTTTGTCGCCCGCGTGTCCGCCCACGAGGTTGTGCATGTCGCTGCTCAACACGCCGAGGCCGAAGTCGTCGCCCCGGGCGTTGTAGTCCACAAAGAGCGGGGTAAACATCTTTCCCTCGTTAAATGAGGTGAGGAAGGGCACGCCCGTGAGCTCGATGGTGTCGGCCAGAGTGACGTGCATGAGGTCGGCATAGTCCAATCCGGCCTCTTTCATCTGTGCGGGGGTGAAGCTGGTCACCAATTGGCCATAGCTGTTCACCTCGGCCACGGTGCCTTCAATTTTCGGCTGTTCGCTTTGGCTCCCTCCGTTGTCGCTGTCGCTGCACGAGGCTAGGGTGAGCGCCAAGAGCAGCGAAAGGGAAAGTTTCAAAAATTTCGTTTCTTTCATGTTGTTGTGTTTTATTTTTGTTGGTATGTGTTTTTATTTTTGTTAGTTACGTTCTTTTTGTTCGTTGCGTTGGGGCGCGGATGTGGGTTGGCCACCTAGGGTTGTTCCATAGGGTGGGTGAGCATCGCTTGCAAAGTTAAGTGCTTTCGTTGTGGCGGCCAAGCAATGACGGGGGTTTATGAGCGTGTTTTTTCGTTGCGCATGGCTTTTTCCTATCCCCCTTCTCGTTTCCGCCAGATTCCATAAAAGTGTCATTAATGACAGATTTATGGAAAGTTGCGGGCCGAAATTGCCGTTTTTTGCGGTTTTTATTCCATAAAAGTGTCATTTGTGACAGATTTATGGAAAGTTAAGGTGGCGGTTTCGGCCGAAATTATTTACTTTGCATTCCATAAAAGTGTCACAAATGACAGTTTTATGGAATGGTTATGATAATACGACGCGACAACTACCTTAACCAGCTCATTGGCTGGAAGCACACCGACCTCATTAAAATAGTGACCGGCTTGCGCCGTTGCGGCAAGTCGTTTTTGCTTTTCAATTTGTTTCATCAACACTTGCTTGAGTCGGGCGTTGACAATGCGCACATCATTGAAATAGCCCTCGACGACTTGATGAATGAGCCCTTGCGCGACCCCTACAAAATGCTCTCTTATGTGAGAGAGCGCATGACCGATGGCGAGCAATACTACCTCATCATCGACGAGGTGCAGCAGCTTGAGCGTTTTGCCGAGGTGCTTAACAGCTTGATGCACATGGCCAACCTCGACGTCTACGTCACGGGCAGCAATTCGCGCTTTCTTTCGAAGGATGTGGCCACAGAGTTTCGCGGGCGCGGCATGGAAATACGCATTCACCCCCTCTCGTTTGCCGAGCTTTATGCCGCCATGGGGGGCGACAAGCAGCAACTTTGGAAGCAATACTACACCTATGGCGGATTGCCCTATCTGGCTACGCTGCCCGACGATGGCCGCCGTACCGAATATCTCACCTCGCTCAACCGAACGCTTTACTTGCGCGACATTGTGGAGCGCAACAACGTGCAAGCCGTTGACGAATTCACGGAGCTTTGGAGCGTGATGGCCTCGAGCATTGGCGCGCCTTGCAACCCCAACAAAATTGCCAACACCTTTAAAACGGTGAAAAAGCAAACGCTCGACCCTAAAACCATTGCCCGCTATCTCGGTTACATGGAGGATGCTTTCATCTTGGAAAAGTCAACCCGCTACGACATAAAGGGGCGCAAATATATCGGCACGCTTTCAAAATACTACTTTCAAGACGTGGGCCTGCGCAATGCCTTGCTCAACTTTCGGCAGGTGGAGGAAACGCACATCATGGAGAACGTGATTTATAACGAGCTGCGCAGCCGCGGCTACAGTGTGGATGTGGGCCTAGTGGACGTGCGCACCGCCACCGAGCGCAAGCAGCTTGAGGTGGACTTTGTGGCCAACAAGGGCCATCAGCGCTACTACATACAGTCGGCTCTCGAGCTGCCCGATGAGGCTAAGCGCGAGCAAGAGCTGGCCTCGCTGAAGCGCATCAACGATTCGTTTAAGAAAATGGTGATTGTGCGCGCAGACATTGCCCCCTATCACGACGAGAATGGCGTGTTTTTAATAGGCTTGATGGACTTTCTGCTCACCGCCGATTTTGAGCAGATGCTCTAGTTGGCATTCCGTGGGGAGATGGCCTTTGCTTGTGCACCCCTCTTTTTGGGCAAAACGCTCTGCGAAGTGCGGAAAAATGTGGTGAAAGTGGCGAATTAGGTGCAGAAAAATGTAACTTTGCCTGCAAATAAGGTGCAGAAAAATGGGGTAAAAACCATATTTTAGGTGCAGAAAAATGTAACTTTGCGTATGGAAAGACTTGTGCTTCAACAACTTAAAGAGTGGAAAGAGAGGGCCGACCGCAAGCCGCTCCTCGTGAATGGCGCCCGCCAAGTGGGCAAAACGTGGGCTTTGCGCGAGTTTGCTCGCCGAGAATATCAGAAAGAAGCCTATGTGGTGTGTCGAAAAAACGAGCTTGTGCAGCAAATCTTCACAAAAGACTTTAATGTGCAGCGCATTCTCACCTCGCTCAGTGCGGTGACACACGTTGACATCACGCCCGGCAACACGCTCATCATTCTCGATGAGGTGCAAGAAATTCCCGAGGCCATTGAGGCGCTGAAGTATTTTTGCGAGCAAGCTCCTGCCTATCACATTGCCGTGGCAGGCTCGCTGTTGGGCATTTCGCTGCATAGCGATGTGTCATACCCCGTGGGCAAAGTCAACGAAATCGACATCTACCCCATGAGCTACGGCGAGTTTCTCTTGGCCAAAGGCGAGCAGCAGGCTTATGAACTGCTCGAGAAGCGAGAGTTTGACATCACCAACGTGCTGCATGAAAAATATGTCGACCTCTTGCGCCAATACTACTACGTGGGCGGCATGCCCGAGGCGGTGAAGAAATATGTGGAGAGCGGTGGCTTGCAAGAGGTGCGCCGTGTGCAGAAAGAAATTCTTCGTGGCTACGAGCGCGACTTCTCGAAGCATGCGCCCAAAGAGCAGGTGGAGCGCATTCGGCAGGTGTGGCGAAGCATTCCCTCGCAATTGTTTAAGGATAATAAGAAGTTCATCTACGGCGCCTTGCGCCAAGGGGCTCGCGCCAAAGACTTTGAGTTGGCCATAGAGTGGCTCGCTCACTCGGGCTTGCTCTATAAAGTGCCGCGCTGCACGAAGCCGGCCTTGCCGCTCAGCATTTACGAAGATTTCTCTGTGTTTAAACTCTATCTGCTCGACGTGGGGCTGCTCGGAGCAATGGTCGACACCGACCCCGCGCAGGTGCTCATCAACAATCAAATCTTTTCAGAATATAAAGGCGGCATGACCGAGCAATATGTGCTGCAAGAGCTAAAAAGCCGTGGCGTGGCGCCCATCTATTATCACAACACCGACAATTCGCGCCTCGAGCTCGACTTCCTCATTCAGCACCAAGGCCAGCTTCTGCCCATTGAGGTGAAGGCCGAGAGCAACGTGCGCGCCAACTCGCTCACCACCCTTCTCCGCGCCCAGCCCAATCTGCGCGCCGTGAGGTTTTCTATGCTGCCCTTCAAGCAGCAAGAGCAGCTCTATTGCGTGCCACTTTATGCCGTGTAAACTCCTCTTTTTACCCCTTAAAACCCAAAACATAAATAATTTTAGCCAATTACCCCCCCCCTAATTCCTTAAAGGTTAGTATATTTGCAAAATATTATCAACTAAAAACTACGCACTCATGAAAAAAGCACTCTCTTTTTGTGCCACGATGGCTTTGAGCCTATCGCTTGGTTTGAGTCTTGGCTCTTGTAAGGACAACGACCTAGCCGATGATGGCACGAATGGCGGAAATGGCTCGGAACAAAACGATGCCCTTGCCCAAAAATATCAATCGCTACAAACTTTGCTCGGCTCCATGGCCAGTGTAGACTCACTGCCTAGCAATTGGAACTCGGCCACCTACACCGAAAGCCCCACCATCGGCGTGGTGAAAGACGAGGCCGAGCCTCACGTGCGCTACGTCGTAACCACAAGCCAGGCCGAGGCCAACCGCCTTTATCGCAGCTACATTTCGAAAGACGTGGACGAAACGCTCACCGACGACTCCTGGCAGATGGACGGCATTGGCTCCTTGCAGTTCCACCTAGAAAACTCCGACAACTGCTACGCCACGCTCAAGGTGAACGTGCAGCAGCTGCCCGCCCTCGAAGAAATCCGCTTTGTGAGCGATGAAGCCTTGGGTAATAACGGACTGATAGCTCCCAGCGGTTGCTACTACTCCTTTGGCGATGTGGTGTATCAAGACCTAGTGGATGCCAATGGCACACATACGCCTACCTTTTGGGTTTGTGTGCGCCCTTGCAGCACCAGCCCTAATCGCCGCATGAGCCACTGGTGCTCCTTTCAGCTTGTGCCCTCGGGCGACAAAAATTGGCAAAATTTCTATCCAACAGATAACAACACCTTCTTGCCCACCCACCTGTCGTTCGACAAGAGCGATGCCGAGCGCCACGTGCAGAATTTCTTCAACGTGCTGCGCATTATGGCCAATCCAGATGTGGCAAAAAGCGCGAAATACAAGGGTATTGACGACATTAGCAAAAGCAATAAAGATAATAACTACGCTACTTTTAAAAAACTGCGCAACTCGAGCTATATGTGGGATTATCTCGACCTGTGGAATTCCGAAATAGAAAAAGAAATATACGATGAAGATTATGAAAAAGTAATCGGTCACATCACCGGTGGCGTGATAAACAAGGAACTCAGACAAAATGTATCGTTGAAAGACGTTTTGGCTGCTAAGACTACTTCAATCAATGCTTTCTATTATGGCTATAGTAAGAACTATTTCTCGAAGGGCGATTTCACCGTTTACGATTTAAACCTCTCAACCACAGCCGACTATTCACCCTTCTTGAAAGTGAAAAAGCAAACGGCTTATGTCAACAAAGCAGATGGGGTGAACTTTAAGGATTTCTACTCAGGCCAGCTCAACAACGCAGTGCATTTTGGTAGCAGTGCTGCCCATTCAGACTATCAACTCATAGTAAAATATCGCACGGGGGCAGAACTTGAATGCACTGGGGCTAGCCACTCGGCCAATGACTTTGACCCTGCTCATACATTTGAGGATAGAAAATCGGTTAATCACATCACCGATGTGCTTGTGGCAAGCGATTATCTAGATTATGAATCATATAACTCAATATATGTAGTAGACGAGAAAGACCTTCTTCCTTTCTTCTGCTTTGGTGATGAGGTGAAGGAAACGAGTAATTTTAAAGGCTATCAATTCTGTGTGAGAAACGCAGATGAAAAGTATTATGCTATTGAAAACAACCAAATTGACTATGATGGCGTTCGTTCGTGGATGAAGAATATATTGTTTATAGGCTATCCAGAAGCTAAAGATAAAATCGGTGATGAAATCACTCCGTCTGATGTGGATGTGATAGCAGCTCTTTATGAAATTGCAGAAGCCAACTTGATATACAACTCTGAATTTAAAAATTATTTTGGAGCCAAAAAAAATCCAAGTGATGAACAATTGAAAAATCCTTATTATCAAGCATTGAAGCGTTTGTATGAAAATATTTGTAAACAATATGTAGGTTTTGGCAAAGAAACGACGAGAAATCGGCCTACAGCTCAATTTGAAATTTGCGCTAAGAATGGCACTTACTATCGTTTTGTCTACGCATACGATGAGAATGGTGAAAAGTATTACTACTCTCTTGAAAAAAGCGCAAAAGCGCAACTAGATAATACTCCCTCCTTGAAACTTGGCTTTTACAATTATTATGATAATGCCCCGTTTAATGATACATATAGTGAGGATCGAACGCTTTACGTTAAAAAGAAGGAAGAGAGATATGACTTGAAAACGAGTAGGGCAGGAGACATTATAGAAGTTTTGGAAAATTGTAAGACTACAAATAAATAAACGAAATAATGTTGGGTAAACTATAAGGTGATTCTCGTAATTCTGAAATAGAAATTATGAGGACCACTCTATAAAAATATAAAGCGGATTTCCATTCTCCTCAATTCATCTAAGGAATTTGGAAATCCGCTTTTTTATAGTTTTTCTGCTCAGGGCCTCTTGCCCCGACGCGGGCCGCGTCGCCCCCCAAGAGCTCAGCAAGTGCTCAAGCAAGAGCTAGCGCTTAATTAGCTTTTGGCCATTGCTTAGGTAGATGCCCTTGGTGGGAGTGGCCACTTGGCGGCCCGTGAGGTCGTAGCAAGGGGCGGGGAGGGCTGAGGCCGTGCCGGCGGTGGCGTTGCTGATGCCATCAATCACCTGGCCGCCACCCATGAATTGAAAGGAGATGAGGCCGTCGGCCGATTCCGTAATCTCGGTGATGGGCTTGCTCATCAGCTTCTTGCCCGCGGTGTTCTTGTTAAAGAGCGAGGCTCGGGGGGTGGAGGTGTCGGTGAGCGAGCGGTTGTTGTTGGCGCCGGGGTAGGGGTCGCCGTCGAGGTCGCGCTCGTAACTGTAGTATTGTGAGCCGTAGTAGCTGTTGTCGGCCGCAATAATGGTGCAGCGCTGGTGGTTGGCCGTGTTGTTGATGGTGTTGGCGGCCCAAGCCGATGCGTCGTAGTCAACGTGCGTCACGAGCATGCCGTGGCCGGGTAGCTCCGAGTCGGTGAGCAGGGGCTGACGGTTTTCAAGCAGATAATATTCGTTGGGGTGCGCGTCGTTGTAGATAACGAAGGCCTCGGGGCGCTGCTCAATGGGCTGCATGTTTTTCACGGTCGAGGCCGAAGTGAGCTCCGTGGGCGTGAGCCAACCGCTCATCCAGCGCTCGTAGGCCGTGTAGGCAGCGGGCTTGAAGCCATCGCCGGCGTAGCAGCCATAGTCCATCACGCTCCAATAGTCCATGCCAAAGTTGAGCTCTTCATTGTTTGAGGTGTCGTAGAGGTCGGGCAGGCCTAAGCAGTGGCTAAACTCATGGCAGGGCGAGCCAATGCCGTCCATGCGCGTGCCCGTGTCGCCATAAAGTTCGGCCGAGCAGCCGTAGGTGTCAATGTCAACGCCATCAATCGTGAGCGAATAGCCGCCCCCTGAAAGTTGCCACTCGTGGGGCCAAATGGTGTCGGCGAGGGGGTTGTCGTCGGTGCCCGAGCTTTCGCCGTAGCCGGCGTAGATGAGGAACACTTGGTCCACCTCACCATCGCCATCCCAATCATAGTCTTTAAAATTGAGCGAGGGGTTTTGCTGCTTAGCCAGTTTGAGGGCCTCATACACCATAGCGGCGGGGTCTTTGTCGCTGCCGTAGCGGTCGTTGCCGCCATAGGCTTTCATGTTTTTCGACACGGTGACGGGGCCCACCACGTCGAACGTCACGTTGAACTGCCCGTAGCTCTGCTCAAGGAAGTAGTCGTGCACACTGCCCGAGTTGTCGTTTTCGGTGTAGCCCACCTCGTTCATCATGCGCTCGTAAACTTGCTGCGTGTGCGAGGCTTGAAATTTCACGTCTTTAAAATTCACCAACACCACCAGTCCGCGGTGGCTGCCGTTAAGGTTGGCCACGGGTTGTGAGGTTTTGCCCGCGGTGGCTTTCGCGGTGAGGGGCGAGGTGATGGCTCGCGCTGTGGCGCTTTTGCGCTGAAGCAGTCGGTCGGTGCGCAAGGCGCTGAGCGCTGAGGCCGAGGCGGCGTGTTCGGCCACGAATTGCTGCTCCTGGCTGCTGCGCTCGTTGGCGTTGTGCGCTAGGAGGGGGGTGGCCACCAGCGTGCCGTTTTCAAGGGTGGCGTAGTGCCACGTGCCGGGGGCGGTTTTCACAAGCGGTGTGCCGTCGGTGGTGGCAAAAAAGTGTAGGTGCTCATCGCCTCGGTGGGTCAGGGTGAGCTGCGTGCCGTCGGGCTGCGTTACCTGCTTCTTCCAAGGGCGGGCGGGGCCGGCCAAGGCTGTGGCCGTGGCTAGGGTGGTGGCCAAGGCCAAGGTGAGTAGAGATTTCTTCATTGAAAAGAGAATTTTTAGAGAAACGGGGGGCGAACAGAGCGTGGCCCTTCCTCCTTCTTTCCACCCGTTGCGTAGTGGGCTGGGCGAGGGGGGGGAGGGTGTGTGAAGGCTTCTTTGCTAAAGCTCGTGTGCGCTTGTGGCTACAAAGTTAAAGCCTTTTGCCCCATCGGCAAAGCCCACAGGCGTGTTTCTGGGGCAAAAAAAGCGGCTTGAGAGTTGGCATTCGCTCATGAAATGTGTAATTTTACGGCCGCATTCCCTCATGAAATGTGTGTGAACTGCCAAAAGTTCCCTCATAAAATGTGTATGAAACCCCGAAAGTTCCCTCATGAAATGTGAGCGAATTGAAAGAAATGCGTTGATAATAAACAATTTACAAACAAGAATGGAAAGATTGCTAATTGAGCCGCTCTTGAAGTGGAAAGAAAGCCCTTGGCGAAAGCCCCTTGTGTTAGAGGGAGCCAGACAGGTGGGCAAGACGTGGATTGTGCAAGAATTTGCTCGTCAACACTACCAAAAGCTAGCTTATGTTAACTTTGAGGAAATGAAAATCATGCAGCGGCTTTTTGAGCAAGACTTCGACCTTGAGCGCATTCTCTCGGCCATAGGCGCTGCCACCAACGTAACGTGTACGGAGGGCGACACACTCATCTTTCTCGACGAGATACAAGCCGCGCCCCACGGCATCACCTCGCTCAAATATTTTCAAGAAAAAGCCCCCGGCCAGCACGTCATTGCCGCAGGCTCGTTGCTAGGCATAGAGTTGCACCGAGGCGAGTCGTTCCCTGTGGGAAAAGTGCAGTTTATGACGCTTCACCCCATGAATTTTGTGGAGTTTGTCAGGGCTCTTGACGAGCCCCATTTGGCCAAAGCCTTGCGCTCAAACGATTGGGACCTCATCAACCTTTTCGCCCCAAAGCTTGAAAAACTCCTTCGCTACTACTACTACGTGGGCGGCATGCCCGAGGCCGTGCTCCGCTTTAGCCAAACCAAAGACTGGGCCGCCGTTAGAGAAATTCAGCGCGACATCCTTAGCAGTTACCACCGCGACATGTCGAAACACGCCCCCACCGAAATTGTGCCACGCATCACCGACATTTGGCGCTCCATACCCGCGCAGTTGAGCAAGGAAAACCGCAAATTCATCTACGGCATGGTGCGCGAGGGCGCCCGTGCCCGCGAATATGAAATAGCCCTGCAGTGGCTGCGCGACGCGGGGCTCATACATCAAGTCTACAATGTGAAAGCGCCTCGCTTGCCGCTCATCAGCTATCAAGACCCCGCGGCCTTCAAAATCTTCACGCTCGATGTGGGACTGCTTGGCGCCATGGCCGAACTCAAAGCCGCCACCATTGTGAATGGCAACAGCATTTTCACCGAGTTTAAAGGGGCCCTCACAGAGCAGTACGTGTTGCAGCAACTCGTGCAGCGCTATCACCCCTTCTACTATTCTAAAACCAACAGCACGCTAGAGATTGACTTCCTTTTGCAAGACGACCTCGACCGCGTGGTGCCGCTCGAGGTGAAAGCCGAAACCAACGTGCGAGCCAAAAGCCTGCGCCAATTTGTGGCCGACAACCACTCCCCTCTGGCCTACCGCATCTCAATGAACCCCTACAAACCCGAAGATTGGCTCATCAACCTGCCACTCTATGCTGTCAATGCATTGTGAAAGCAAACGAAGGGGGCTAGCTATTCGTTTCAAGGCAAAATGCCCCCTTCTTTCAGCCTTGAAAAAGAAATGCAAATAAAAGCCAAATCCAAAAAAGTCGCGACTTTTTGGGAATTGATTCCTTAAAAGTTGCGACTTTTTTGGATTTGGGGCATTTTTGCGCTGTAATTGTATGCAATAAGAGAAACACAAAAGTCAGAAAAAAATGATTTATGAGCCATTTTTTAATAAGTGTGAAACATTACGGATTTAGTTTTGAGCGCTGATTCCCCCCCCCTCTCTCTCTTTCTCTCTCTCTTACCCCACAGTCTTTTCATTTAAGGGCGGGCTGAAAGCCCAATGCATGCACCTAGCCCAGGGCAAGCGAAGCGGCGCCC
>CAVKKI010000033.1:0-16766 GCA_963656725.1 Oribacterium sp.
GCCGCTTCGCTTGCCCTGGGCTAGGTGCATACATTGGGCTTTCAGCCCGCCTTTATTAAGTAGGTAATCAAAATTATTCTGATATTACCATTCTATTATTTTACAACCTACTTACACTAAAAAAAATTCACCCTCCTCGTTCACCTCTCAAGCCAACCCAATTTGCCAAACGGCCACAAAGTTTGCGCGAAAGCCCTTGGCGCTGCGCTCTAATTCGTTGGAAAGCAAAGGCATTGGCGCTTTGCCGAGCGGATAAAAAGTAGTATTTTTGCAACCAAAACAAAAGATCAACTAAAAATCAATGAAGAAATTTCTTTCACTGACCCTATTTCTGCTTGTGGCCGCCCTCACAGCGGTGCAAGCGCAGGTGAACTTCACCGTGAGCTATAAGCGCGTGAACCCCACCACGATTGACATTGTGTTTCAAGGCACAGCCGATGCTGGGTGGCACATCTACTCCACCAACATCGGGGAAGGCGGCCCCACTCGTGCCACCTTCGGCGTGGACAATATAAAAGGCGCCAAACTGAAAGGGGCGCTCAAAGCCGGGCCCGGCGCTAAAACCATGCAAGACCCGATTTTTGAAATGCCCGTCACCTTCTTTGAGGGCCACGCCACCTTTACGCAGCGCGTGGAGTTGCTTGATAAAGATTATGAGCTGAAAGGCTACTTGAAATATGGCGCTTGCAACGACGAAAACTGCCTTCCGCCCACTAGCGTCAATGCGGTGGTGAAAGGTAGCGACGGCCCCGCCCCCACGGCCGAGAGTAAGGCGGAGGCAGAAGCGGCTGCTGAGCAACTCAATGCCGATGCCACAGCCCCCACAGCCGACTCTGCGGCCACCGAAGCCCCCACCGACACGGCCGCCTTGGCTCAAGTGGCTCCCATCGACAGCACCGAGGCAAAAGCCTTGTGGACACCGGTGGTGTCTCAGCTTAAAGCTTTCGGCGCTGAGCAAGGGGATGTGAGCGGCAAGGCTTGGTATTACATCTTCTTCTTAGGATTTATTGGCGGACTCGTAGCCCTATGCACTCCTTGTGTGTGGCCCATCATCCCAATGACGGTGAGCTTTTTCCTAAAGCGCTCGGGCGACCGCAAGAAAGGCATTCGCGACGCCGTGACCTACGGCATCAGCATCGTGGTAATCTATGTGGCGCTAGGCTTAATTATTACCACACTTTTCGGAGCGAATGCGCTCAACAATCTATCGACCAACGCTATTTTCAACATTCTATTCTTCTTGATGTTGGTGGTGTTTGCCGCTAGCTTCTTCGGCGGATTCGAAATTACACTTCCCTCAAAATGGGGCGATGCGGTGGACAATAAAGCCGAGAAAACCACAGGGTTGCTCAGCATCTTCTTGATGGCTTTCACCCTTTCACTGGTAAGTTTTTCGTGCACGGGTCCTATCATTGGTTTCCTCTTGGTGGAGGTGAGCACCTCGGGCGGTTCGGCCTTGGCTCCCACCATTGGCATGTTTGGCTTTGCCTTAGCGTTGGCCTTGCCCTTCACCCTTTTCGCCCTCTTCCCCACTTGGTTGAAGAGTGCGCCCAAGAGCGGCGGCTGGCTTAACAGCGTGAAAGTGGTGTTAGGCTTTTTAGAATTGGCCTTCGCCTTGAAATTTCTTTCGGTGGCCGACTTGGCCTACGGTTGGCACTTGCTCGACCGCGAAACCTTCCTTGCCCTTTGGATTGTAATCTTTGCGCTGCTCGGCGTGTACCTGTTGGGCGCTATTAAATTTCCTCACGACGATGAAGATGAGCGTCACACCTCTGTGCCTCGCTTCTTTTTGGCTCTGTTGTCGCTTGCCTTTGCCGTTTATATGGTGCCAGGACTTTGGGGCGCGCCAGTGAAAGCCGTTAGCGCCTTTGCACCGCCTATGTCGACGCAAGACTTTAACCTCGACCCCGTGAAAATTGAGGCTAAGTTTAAAGACTATGAGGCCGGAATGGCTTATGCCAAACAAACGGGCAAGCCCGTGATGATTGACTTCACCGGCCACGGCTGCGTGAACTGCCGCAAGATGGAACTGGCCGTTTGGCACGATGCCAAAGTGCGCGACTTGCTCACAAAAGACTACGTGCTCATTTCGCTCTATGTGGATGAGAAAGCTGCTCTGCCCCAACCCATTGAGGTGGAAGAGAATGGGCAGACCACCACGTTGCGCACCGTGGGCGACAAGTGGAGCTATTTGCAACGCTCAAAGTTTGGTGCTAACGCGCAGCCCTTCTACGTGTTGCTCGACAACGAGGGAAAGCCCCTCAACACCTCTTACTCTTACGACGAAGACGTGGATAAATTTGTGAATTACCTAAAGCAGGGATTGCAGAACTACAATAAGTAAGCCCTACCCTTTGCCAGGGGTGAAGCAGCCGTTCCTGTTGGAGCAGCTGCCTCGCCTCTGGCAAAACGTTTTATAGCCAAGGGCTCTTCTCCCGTGGCACACCTTTATAATTAAGAAAGACCATGAATTGGTTAATCGACACTTTCCTTAAACCCACCGCCATACAAGCCGTCATTATTATTTGCCTGATATGCGCCTTAGGCTTGGCCTTGAGCAAATTGCGCTTTCGAGGCATCAGCTTAGGCGTGACCTACGTGTTTTTCTTCGGCATTTTGGCCGGCGCCGTAGGGTTGGAAGTGAACACTCAGATGCTAAACTACGCTGAAAGCTTCGGCCTCGTGCTGTTCGTCTACACACTAGGCTTGCAAGTGGGCCCGGGCTTCATCAGCACCTTCCGCCAAGGCGGCACCACGCTCAACCTTTTGGGCCTAGGCGTGGTGGTGTTAGGCACCCTTATTGCCCTTGTGGCGGGCTGGGCGGGCTGGCTGCCTTTGCAAGACATGATGGGCGTGCTTTGCGGCGCCACGACCAACACGCCCGCCCTCGGTGCAGCACAGCAAACATTGAAGCAAATGGGCATGCCCGCCTCGGGAGCCGCCTTGAGTTGTGCGGTGACTTATGCCTTTGGCATGGTGGGCGTGATTATTGCCTTGCTCCTTGTGAAGAGTTGGCTGCAACACCATGAGAAGCCTAACACGGAGACTGACGAAGACGAGGCTTTTATTGCCTCTTTCATGGTGTGCAACCCCGCCGTGTTTGGTCACACTTTGGGCGACCTCTCGGGCATGGACGACGGCAAATTTGTGGTGTCGCGCCTTTGGCGAAACGGCAAAGTGCTGCTGCCCAACTCCACCACCCGATTGGAAAACGGCGACCGCCTGCTCGTGATTACTCAAGCCAAGCAAGTGCCGCAGCTCACCCTTTATTTTGGAAAACTCGACGATAAGAATTGGAATCGCAACGACGTGGATTGGAACGCGCTCGACTCAAAACTCATTTCGCAGCGCATTCTCATCACGCAGTCGAACATTAACGGGCGACACCTCGGCGACCTTCAGCTTCGCAACCGTTATGGTGTGAATGTGAGCCGCGTGCAGCGCTCGGGCTTTCAACTGGTGGCCACGCCCAACCTCACCCTTCGCATTGGCGACCGCGTTACGGTGGTGGGCGAGGCTGAAAGTATTAAGCGAGTGGCGAAAGAGTTGGGCGATGTGGTGAAACGGCTCGACGAGCCTAACATGGTGACCATTTTCATCGGCATCGTGCTTGGTTTGTTGCTTGGCAGCATTCCCGTGTTTGTGCCCGGCATTAAATTTCCAGTGACTCTCGGCTTAGCGGGTGGCCCCATCGTGATGGGCATTCTCATTGGCGCTTTCGGTCCGCGCTTCCATATGGTGGCCTACACCACCACGAGCGCCAACCTGATGCTTCGCTCGCTCGGCCTTTCGATGTATTTGGCCTGCTTGGGCCTCGATGCGGGCAAAGACTTCGTGGCCACCGTGATGCAGCCGCAGGCTTTGTGGTGGATTGGGCTTGCCCTCATCATCACCATCGTGCCCGTTGTGATTATGAGCGTGGTGGGTGTGATTTGCTCGCGCCGCAGCTATGCCACCACCGCTGGCATGCTTTGCGGAGCTATGGCTAACCCCATTGCCTTGCAATATGTGAACGACTCTATGCCCAACAACGACAAGGCTTCTGTGGCCTATGCCACCGTCTACCCCTTGGGCATGTTTCTACGCGTCATCATTGCTCAGCTCATCGTGATGCTTTGGGTGTGAACGCGCCTTTAAACTTTAACGCTGGGCCGCTGAAGGTTACGCTTAGACCTTGAATATCTGCAATTAAGTTGTGAGTATCTGCGTTTAAGCCGTGAATATCTGCAATTAAGCCGTGAGCATCTGCAATCAAACCATAAAAATCAACGCTTAAGCCGTGCAGCCCAACGCCTTCTCTAAGAATAAAACATTACAATATTATAACAGCATGAACTTTACTACAGTCTTTAAGAAAATAGGCCCCGATGTGATAGCCATCGCCGTTTTCTTAATTATCAGCGTGGCCTACTTCTTCACTCCGATGAGCGAGGGCCTCGTGTTGGGCGGTCACGACAGTGTGGCCTCCGTGGGTTTGGCCCAAGAGCAAAACGCCTATCGCGCGGAGCACGGCGGCGAAACCACACGTTGGAGCAACGCCATTTTCAGTGGCATGCCCACCTATCAGACGGCGCCCTCCTACAGTGCCACCGACACGCTATCTACCCTAACCAGCGTCTACTCGCTCGGCACCAACCACCTTTTTGCGGCCGTGAGCTACTTGTTTCTCTACCTCTTAGGTTTCTACATCTTGCTCCGCGCCTTTAACTTCAAAACCCACTTGGCGGCTTTGGGCGCCATTATTTGGACTTTCTCGTCTTACTTTCTCATCATCATTGCTGCCGGACACATTTGGAAGGTGATGACGCTGGCTTTCATTCCTCCCACGATTGGCGGTTTGGTGTTGTGCTACCGCGGAAAATATTTGTGGGGCGGAGCGGTGACGGCCCTCTTCACTGCCTTTCAAGTGGTGAGCAATCACTTGCAGATGACCTACTACTTCCTCTTTGTGATGCTCTTCTTGGTGGTGGCTTACTTTGTCGACGCCCTAGTGCGACGCAAGCTAGCCAGTTGGTGCAAGGCAACGGGCGTGCTTATTGTAGCTGGTTTGCTGGGCGTGGCAGCTAACTTGCCCAACCTCTACCACA
The DNA here is from genome assembly GCA_963656725.1 of Oribacterium sp. Taxonomy (GTDB): domain Bacteria; phylum Bacteroidota; class Bacteroidia; order Bacteroidales; family Bacteroidaceae; genus Alloprevotella. Next base: position 5,088 of record CAVKKI010000033.1, read on the forward strand.
CTTATAAATATGCCCAACAGTCGATGCGTGGCAAAGCTGAACTTACCGCCAATCCCGGTGGCACGAAAAAGGTGAACGCCACCGACGGACTCGACCGCGACTACATCACTATGTGGAGTTACGGCATCGACGAAACGCTCACCTTGCTCATTCCCGACTACAAGGGCGGCGGCTCCACCTCTATTCTCGACCGCGAGGATGTGGAGGAACTTCCGGGCTACGACGACTTCTATCAATGTGCCGGACAAACGCAGCAAGCCTTCCAACAGTCGGGCATACAGAGCTACCCTCCCGGCATTATGCTCTACTGGGGCGACCAACCCATGACCGTAGGCCCCGTCTACATTGGCGCCTTGGTGTGCTTCCTCTTCATTCTCGGCCTTTTCTATGTGAAAGGACCGGTGAAGTGGGCGCTACTTGCCGCCACCTTGCTTAGCTTCGTCTTTGCGTGGGGCAAAAACATCGGAGTGACCGACTTCATCATCGACCACTTGCCGATGTACTCCAAATTCCGCACGGTTAGTTCGGCGCTCGTCATTGCTGAGTTCACCATGCCGCTGTTGGCCGTGCTTTGCATTTACGAAATTAGCAAACGCCGCGAACTCTTCACGCTTACCGGTTGGAAGCAAGCCCCGCTCTGCAAGAAGATGGGTCTGCCTGTGGCCACCGTGCTCACTTTGGGCGTTTGCTTGTTGATGTATGTGGCGCCTTCTGCCGCTGGCAATTGCCTTTCGAGCAACGATGTGGAAACGTTTAACATGATGCGTCAAGCTGGCTTCCCTGCCGACCTCGTCACTCGTTACACAGCTGCCGTTACTACCATGCACCACGCCATTCTCTCGGCCGACGCGCTTCGCTCAGCCTTTATCATTGTGCTCGGCATGGCCGTGTTGGCGCTCTATAGCCATAAGCGCCTCAACGGGCTTGTGACTTGTGTGGCCTTGGCCGCCATTTGCTTGGTTGACATGTGGCAAATTGACAAGCGATATCTCAACGACGACTCGTTCACCGAGGAGAGCGTGCGCGAGGAAACGTTTACGAAAACGCCTGCCGACGCGCTGATTTTGAAAGACACCACTTACTATCGCGTGCTCAACCTTAGCACAGGTGGCAGTCCGTTTAACGAAACCACCAACGCCACTTCCTACTATCACCACAGCATTGGCGGTTATCACGCAGCGAAACTTCATCGCTATCAAGACCTCATCGACCGTGTGCTCAACACTGAAATTCAAAACCTAGCCAATGCCATTAACAACGCCGAGGGCGACATGACGCGTGTGAACGGTGACAGCGTGGCTCCGGCGCTTAACATGCTCAACACGAAGTATCTCATGTTTGGCAAAGAGGCGAACCAAGTGGTGACCAACCCTTACGCCAACGGCAATGCCTGGTTTATTAATCACTTGCAGTTTGTGAAGGGAGCCGATGCCGAAATGGCTGCTCTGCCTAAGCTCAACACCAAGCACCAAGCCGTGGCCGACGAGCAATTTAAGGCTCAACTCGATGGCTCGGCTCTGGGCGAAGGCACCGCCACGCTCACGGCCTATCAGCCCAACGCCCTTACCTATAGCGTGGAGTCGGCCAAGGGCGGCGTAGTGGTGTTCTCCGACATCTACTACCCCGACTGGAGCGTCACCATCGACGGCCAACCCGCCGAACTGGGCCGTGTTAACTACGTGTTGCGCGCACTGAAAGTGCCTGCCGGCAAACACACCGTGCAGATGACGTTCCGCCCCAACTCTATCGCCACCACCAACGGCATTGCCTATGCTGCCTTGGCTCTCGTGGTTATTCTCTTCCTCTTCGCCTTGGTGCGCAGCGTGAAAAAACCGGCTGAAGAAAATAAATAATCAGCGCGCTGGCCACGCCCCTTCGCCCTTGCGTGGCCACGCTTCTTGAATACACAATAAAAACTCCGTGCTCAAAAGCATTCGTTGATGCCCTTGAGCACGGAGTTTTTTTCTAATTATAATTTTTAACCCACCACTAACGAAAACGCAAGCCTAATGCATTCGCATACCAAGCCTTTGCTTTTGCGTCGAACTCCTGACGCTCGGAGCTATTTTCTTCCCCATATTTTTCTTTCATCACATCATCGAATTTTCGCAATGATGCCAATTTTTCTTCATTAAACGCTTTTCTTGCTTTCATACCACAAAGGTATGGAATTTTTATTGTTGACTCTGCAAATATAAATAAATTTCTTACATCACTCTATCTCTTATCATTTCAACCTCATGCACTGCTCCAACACATAACTACAAGTCTAAAAATGCCCTCTTTGATAGCGTTTTAACTAGTAGATTGATAGAAAAAACGCTTTGGCGGGCAGTATCTTTGGCTATTGTGACGCTTCTTCGCAATGGCGAAATGAGCGATTCGAACAGCAAAAGAGGAGTTTTTTTTTAGCCATTAGCATTTTCTTCTTGCGCCGACGCGGGGACGCGTCGCCCCCCGAGCTACTTGCGCCAGCGTTTGCATTTTTTTTAAAAAGCTTATCGTTGAGAAATTTGCAGCGCGCTGCATTTTTTCCCAACTTGAACATAAAATTTGCAGTGGACTGCAAATTTCCCTCACTTTACTATAAAATTTGCAGTGCGTTGCATTTTTCTCACACTTATAAATATTCATCTTTACCTTCATAAACTAAAAAAGCATTGCTCACACTCTTTTGCAGAGGAGTGAGCAATGCTTTATTTAATTTCTATCTTATGCTAATGCAGCTAGATTAAAGCTGGGGACCAGCGGCAACGAGAGCCTTACCAGCTTCGTTGGTTTCATACTTCTTAAAGTTCTTGATGAAACGAGCAGCGAGGTCTTTAGCCTTCTCTTCCCATACAGAAGCGTCAGCGTAAGTGTCGCGAGGATCGAGGATCTTAGGATCTACACCGGGAAGTTCAGTAGGAACGACGAAGTCGAAGTAGGGAACAGTCTTGGTAGGAGCCTTGTCGATAGAGCCGTCGAGGATGGCGTCGATGATGCCACGAGTGTCGCGGATAGAGATGCGCTTGCCTGAACCATTCCAACCGGTGTTAACCAAGTAGGCCTTAGCACCGTTGGCTTCCATCTTCTTCACGAGTTCTTCAGCATACTTGGTGGGGTGCAATTCGAGGAATGCCTGGCCGAAGCAAGCTGAGAAGGTGGGAGTGGGCTCGGTGATGCCGCGCTCTGTGCCGGCGAGTTTGGCGGTGAAGCCAGAGAGGAAGTAGTACTGAGCCTGCTCAGAAGAGAGGATAGATACGGGAGGAAGCACACCGAAAGCGTCGGCAGAAAGCATGATGACCTGCTTTGCAGCGGGACCCTTGCTGACGGGCTTCACGATGTTCTGGATGTGGTAGATGGGGTAGCTTACGCGGGTGTTCTCCGTAACGCTCTTGTCGGCGAAGTCGATTTTGCCGTTAGCGTCAACGGTAACGTTCTCGAGGAGGGCGTCGCGCTTGATGGCACCGTAGATGTCGGGTTCGCTTTCCTTGTCGAGGTTGATAACCTTAGCGTAGCAACCACCTTCGTAGTTGAACACACCGTTGTCGTCCCATCCGTGTTCGTCGTCGCCGATGAGCTTACGCTTGGGGTCGGTTGAAAGGGTGGTCTTACCAGTACCAGAGAGGCCGAAGAAGATAGCTGAGCTAGTTTCGTCCATGTTGGTGTTGGCAGAGCAGTGCATAGAGGCGATGCCCTTGAGAGGGTTGTAGTAGTTCATCATAGAGAACATACCCTTCTTCATTTCGCCACCATACCAAGTGTTGATGATTACTTGCTCGCGGCTAGTGATGTTGAACACAACGGCAGTTTCAGAGTTAAGGCCGAGCTCTTTGTAGTTTTCAACCTTAGCCTTTGATGCGTTGTAAACGATGAAGTCGGGCTCGAAGCTAGCGAGTTCTTCAGCTGTGGGGCGGATGAACATGTTAGTTACGAAGTGAGCCTGCCATGCTACTTCAACGATGAAACGCACAGCCATGCGAGTTTCCTTGTTGGCACCACAGAAACCGTCTACTACAAAGAGGCGCTTGTTAGAGAGCTCTTTCTTTGCAATTTCCTTAACGGCAGCCCAAGCTTCTTGTGAGGCGGGTTTGTTGTCGTCGTCGCCGATGAGCTTACGCTTGGGGTCGGTTGAAAGGGTGGTCTTACCAGTACCAGAGAGGCCGAAGAAGATAGCTGAGCTAGTTTCGTCCATGTTGGTGTTGGCAGAGCAGTGCATAGAGGCGATGCCCTTGAGAGGGTTGTAGTAGTTCATCATAGAGAACATACCCTTCTTCATTTCGCCACCATACCAAGTGTTGATGATTACTTGCTCGCGGCTAGTGATGTTGAACACAACGGCAGTTTCAGAGTTAAGGCCGAGCTCTTTGTAGTTTTCAACCTTAGCCTTTGATGCGTTGTAAACGATGAAGTCGGGCTCGAAGCTAGCGAGTTCTTCAGCTGTGGGGCGGATGAACATGTTAGTTACGAAGTGAGCCTGCCATGCTACTTCAACGATGAAACGCACAGCCATGCGAGTTTCCTTGTTGGCACCACAGAAACCGTCTACTACAAAGAGGCGCTTGTTAGAGAGCTCTTTCTTTGCAATTTCCTTAACGGCAGCCCAAGCTTCTTGTGAGGCGGGTTTGTTGTCGTTGGGGTATTCGGGAGTAGTCCACCAAACCGTGTCCTTAGAGTTCTCGTCCATTACGATGAACTTGTCTTTAGGTGAACGGCCGGTATAGATACCTGTCATCACGTTAACGGCACCGAGTTCTGTTTCTTTACCTACTTCAAAGCCTTCGAGGCCAGCTTTGGTTTCTTCCTCAAAGAGTTGCTCGTAAGAGGGGTTGTGCAAGATTTCAGTAACGCCGGTAATGCCGTACTTGGTTAAATCTAATGTTGCCATGATGATTTATTAATTAATAAAAATGTTTACTTTGTTTTTTGGTGCAGCTGGCACGCAGCAAACGTGCTCCGCTTTACCATGGCAAAAGTACGAAAAAGTTGGTGCACGGAAAAAGTTTTAACGCATTTTATTTGCACCATCGGCTTACTTGGGGCTATTTGCAACTAGTTTGCAACCGCGCTTTGCAGAATAGGGGCTTGTGGCGAGGGGGATTATAGAATAGGAATGCTCCCCGTAATCGTTTTTTTACAATTACGGGGAGCATTTTTCTATTTGAATTTTCAATAAATATTTCAACTCGCACAGAAGGCGAGGTTATTGCAAAGAGCGATAAACCGGCATTTGCTTTACGCCTGAGGTTCGGGGCGGGAGGTCTTGGCCTTCGATAACTTGGTTGTCGTAGCGCGTGCAGGTGGCCCAGCACCAAGGCACGGCCAATTCGCCTCGCTCCCCACTGTGGAAGTGAAGCACGTGGAGTTGACGGGTGGCGGGGTTGTAGCTCACGGCGTAGCCTTCGTTAGAGGCGGCGTTGGTGAGGTAGGCCATGGGTTGATATTCGGTGTAGTAGGAGGTAGCCTCCCAGCAAACGCAGGCTTTTAGGGCGGCTTTTAGTTGATCGTAGTGGGCCTCGGTGGCTTGGCTTAGCGTAAGGCGCTCGCCACGGGTGGTGGCTCGGCCAAAACCGGTGAGCAACATAAAATTGCCTTTCTTGCCACTATAGCTCACGCTGTCGGTTTGGGTGGGCAAGCTGTCGGTGAGCAGTTTGAGTTGAGCTTTGAGGGGGCCGAATTGCGTTTCGCTAGCGGCGGTTACTAGCTCTTGGCGCTCGCTGCTGCTAGCGAACAGGGCCAGACCGTTGGCGTCGGCGTCGAGAATGGCCAGGCCTTTGTAGTCGTGGTCGTTGAAGGAGTGGTTACCCACAGCCAACACGCGGGCTCGGTTGGGAGGAGCGATGTGAGCGGGCCAGTCATAGAGCAAGGTGTAACTTAGGGTGTCGCCTTGGGTGGTGCGGTAGTGGTCGGCGCGCGAGGCGGTGTCAAACTCTTGAGCGAATAGCTGCTTCATCGTCTGCAACAGTGCGTCATCCGTGTTGGGAGCGTCGAGACAGATGCGATAGTTTTCGCTTCGGTAGGCAATGGTGGGGTTATTGCGGTCGGTGTTGACAGAGAGGGTGTACATGTAGCCCTCGCTCCAAGGCTCTTTCATTTGGCTCACCATGTAGTGAATGATGCTTTGCTGCGCCCGCAGGGTGAGGGGCAATAGCAGCAAGGGGAGCAAAAGGATGAGTGTTCGTTTCATAAACCGTAGGTGGAGAATTGGGGTTGGGGGGATGGGGTTATTGCATAGCCACAAGGCCTTCGGGATTGACACTGCCGATGTGGCGGTGGCGATTGATGCGGGTTTCGATGTGCTCGCTCGCTTCGCCTTCTTCATTCAAAGGTTTCTTTAGGGTTTCCTTTTGAGGAGCGGCGAGAGCGTTGGCGGCGGTGGTTTGCTCTGACGGCTTACTCTCAACCTCGACAGTGGTTTTTGCACGCTCAACTAGGGCCAGTGTGTGGTGAGCCGATGCCCTCCATGACTTGGCGTTGGCGGCGCAAGGGTGTGATTGCGAGGAGGCAGCCTCTGAAGAATGCGTGGGAGCGCACGGCTCGTTAGCGGGAGCGCACTCTTCGCCAGGTTCAGCCTCAGCCTGGGTTTGAGGAGCAGGAGCGGGAGCGGTTTGAGCCACATAGGGTTGGTTGGCGTGCGTTTTCCCTATTTCCTCTTTAGTTGTGAAGAAAGTGACCACCACCGCCACCACAGCGGCCACACTGGCAGTGAGGCTCACAATCCATAGGTTGTGGCGCCTACGGCGAGCCTTTATCACGCCTTCGAAGGCGGCCGATTCGTCGGGGGTGGACAGAATGGCGTCGGGCTGCAAGCTAGTAGGTAAGGTGCTGAGGTCGGCACAGACGAGAGGGCGCAAGGGCTCTAGCTCCGCGGGCAGGGGCTCGCCTTGCTTTAGGCGTTGTCGCAACTCGGCTTCTTCGGCCGCAGTGGCGGTGGCGTTTAGGTAAACTTCTATGAGATGTTCTAGCTTCATGCTGGGTTGTTTTTTGGGTGGTGGGAAGAGGGGGAAGTGATTTACTCCTTATTATTAAAGGAGGGCTTTTTCGCTTTCGGGGTTCTCTAGGGTGGGCTTTCTTCGCGGTTTCGGCACTTTCAGTCCGAGCCTTTCGGCTAAGCGTCGGCGCGCTCGGGCCAAAAGCGTCTGCACAGTGTGCTCTTTAATGCCTAGGGTTTGCGCCACTTCAGCGTTTTCGGCTTCTTCCATCTGTTTCATAATAAACACACGGCGCTCGCCATCGGGCAGGGTGGCAAGGGCGGCTCGCAGTCGGGCGTGGGTTTCGTCACACTCGGCCAGGGTTTCACCGCTTAGGTGGGTGGCTTCGGCTTGCGTGTGGGTTTCCCATTGACTGAAAAGTTCTGCTTGCTTTTGTTTGCGCCATTGGCTCACGCAATAGTTTTTTAAGATGCGCAGGGCCAATTTGTTGACGCCCTCTTTTCCTCCCTCAATGCGGTCTTTAACCATCCAAAGCCGTAACAGGGTTTCCTGTACGGCGTCTTCGCTGGCTTCATCGTTGTCGAAGAATTTTCGAGCTTGCACAAAAAGGCTGTTTCGCAGCGCTGGGGCGAGTATGTAAGGGGCGGAAGAAGGGGTCACTTCAATAAAATAACGCAAATTTAGAAGGTTTTCCACGAAAAAGTTTGGATTTTGATAAATTATTCCCTATATTTGCAACGTGTTTTTCATAGTAATAGGTTTTCGGTGTGAAATCCAGTTGTAACACGGTGGTGTTTCAATATATAATATAACTTACAACATGGCTCACACCCACTCCTTCTGATCAAGTCCTTACAGTCAGTGGAGCGCTTATCGTTGCGAAACGAAGAGGTTTATCTATCAAAAAGTGCGCCTGTACATCATTTTTATGATGTGCAGGTTTTTTTTTGCGTGTTTGGATGTGGGCGTTGGCGCCGCTTGTTTGCGATAGCTACTATCACTTTATTATTTTCTAATTTATATATTCCATTCCTCACGGCTTTTCCCTTTAAGGGCGGGCTGAAAGCCCAATGTTTGCACCTAGCCCAGGGCAAGCGAAGCGGCGCCCTGGGTTAAATCGCTAACGAAAACGTCGCTCTGAAAGAGCAAAAGCATTGCTAGGAGCACGTGTGTTTGCGTAGTTATGCTTTTGCTCTTTCAGAGCGTGCTTTTCTACTCAACTGTAACCCAGGGCGCCGCTTCGCTTGCCCTGGGCTAGGTGCATGCATTGGGCTTTCAGCCCGCCCTTAAAGGAAAGAGCCGTGATACGTGCTTGGGTAGGGGCGGCGACTACGCTTGTTTGCTATAGCTACTATCACTTTCTTATTTTCTAATTTATATATTCCATTCTTCCCCACTTTCTCTCACACCTCCTCGTTTTTTCATCCGTTTTCCACATTCCCCAGTTCAATTCATATATTTCACTATACATTCTTCTTCTTTTACTTAGTTAATAAAAGAAAGTTACCTATGATGGTTATTATTGTTTGTGGAAAGTGTGGAAACTTTCTAGGCTAAATGTTTGCTCTATTCGTTATCCACATTAGCCTTGTGTTTATACACAATGATTTCCACAGGTGGTGTGGGGCGAAATGAATTGATAATAATAGGGGCTAGGAGGGGAAGGGCCACATTTATAAACAAGCTGTGGAAAACTTTTGCGCTATGGAAATATTTTCTGTTAGGCGGAGTGAAATTTGTAGAAAAGGCTGTGATTAAGGCGTGAAAAAGGCTGTTAAGTTGTGGAAAGCGCTAGGCGGCGAGGCGTGGGCTGGGCGCGAAAGTTGTTAACACACACTTCCACACGCTATTCACAAGTTCTACACAGGGTTATCAACAGGCTTTTGCGCAGGGCAAAGCGCAAAAAAATTAGTAACTTTGCAACTCAATAAATAATAAAAACGCATGAAGAAACTCACTGTTGAGCAAATGCATAGGCTAGACGTAAGTTCGTTTAAAGCCGCTGAGAAATTGCCCCTCGTGGTGGTGTTAGACAATGTGCGCTCGCTTCACAACGTGGGCAGCGTGTTGCGCACGGCCGATGCCTTCCGTTTGCTAGGCGTATACCTTTGCGGCATCACCGCCACGCCCCCCTCGGCTGAAATTCACAAAACGGCATTGGGCGCTGAAGATAGTGTGGACTGGCGCTATTATGCCGACACACTTCAAGCGGTGGCCGACCTCAAGGCTGCGGGCTTCACCGTGTTGGCCGTGGAGCAAGTGGAGGGAAGTCTCAAACTAGGCAACTATCAATTTTCGCCCTCGCAACGCTACGCTTTGGTGTTGGGCAATGAGGTGAAGGGTGTGCAGCAGTCAGTGGTCGACGCTTGTCACCAAGCCCTCGAGATTGAGCAGTATGGCACGAAGCACTCTATGAACGTGAGCGTCACCGCCGGCATTGTGATGTGGGAGGTGAAAAGGTGTATGGGCCTTTAATATTTAGGTAGATAAACTTCTCGGTTTAGAAAGGTGTTGCATCAGCATTCAAAAAGCCTCTGAACCGCAGTGCATGTGGGTGTGCACCAATTGGTGTTCGTGCTGCCACCAACTGAAGCACGTGCTGCTTTCAGCTGAAGCACGCACTACCTTCAGCTGGTGCACGCCCGCCACATTCAGCGTTTAAATCGAACGGAAAGCCTTATTTAAAGGGATGATGAATGGAGAAAATAAAAAGTAATAAGCACACCTAATGTTGTCATTCATTCCTTTTGTATATACTTATACATATAAGGTGTGGCCTACCCCATTTTAAAATAATTATTAGAAGAAAAAGAAAAAAAGATGAAGACCGTAATAGCCCTCGACCTCGACGGTACTCTCACCAATAGCCAAAAGCAAGTCACTCCCCTCACCCGCAACGCGCTGCTCCGGGCGCAGAAGCAAGGCGCAACAATTGTGTTGGCCTCGGGCCGCCCCACTTATGGCATAGCCCCCGTGGCCAAGTGTTTAGAACTAGAAGAGCGCGGCGGCTATCTGCTTTCTTACAACGGTGGAAAAATTGTGGATTGGCGCACAAAGCAAGAGCTATTTTCGGCTCACCTGCCAGCTCGCGTCATTCCCCAAATTCATGCCTACGCTCGCAGTCACGGCTACGCTTTGTTAGGCTACGTGGGCGGCGAAATTGTGAGTGAGCGATGCACCGATGAGTATGCTCAAGAAGAGAGCCGCATTAACCAAATGCCCCTGCGCTATGTGGAAAATTTGCTCGAGGCCCTCGACAGCGCCCCCACCAAACTTTTGCTCACGGGGCACCCCGACGACATGTTGCGTGCCGAGCAAGAACTCAGCGCACAGTTGGCAGGTGAAATGGAGGTGTATCGCTCAGCCCCCTTCTTTGTGGAGTTGGTGGCAAAGGGTATTGACAAGGCGCAGTCGTTGCAGCGCCTGTTGGCACACCTTCAGCTATCGCCCGCCGACCTATGGGCTTTTGGCGATGGCTACAACGACCTTTCGATGTTGCGTCTGGCCGCTTGTGGCGTGGCCATGGCCAATGCGGCTCCTGAGGTGCGCGCCGAGGCCAACTTTGTGACCCTCTCGAACGACGAAGATGGCGTGGGCAAGTTTTTAGAGGAACACCTTTTTGAAAAATAATCCACTGACGCTTTCTCTTGTTGCGAGGTAAGAGAAAAATTTAAAAAGCTATTAAAAAAACATGAGAAGCAGGCTCATCACTTGGTTGTGTCGCTTTCGTCACCGGCGGGGCTACGGCATTCATTCGCCCTTCGCCTTTCACTTTGTGACCGACGTGGTGTATAACCGCGGCACCTATTACGCCTATGCCTCGCTTCGCACCCTCTATGCCTTGCATCGGGGTGAGTGGCACGGGCTGCGGTTGAAGGACTGCCTACTGCTTTTTCGTTTGGCCAACTATCAGCATGCTACCGAAGTGCGGCTTGTGGGCTACGAGCCCTCGCACCCCGTGACGGCGTTTTTAAAGGCCGGAAGCGTGAATTGCAGTTTTTCAGCCACAGCCCCTCGGCCCAATCTTGTGTTGGCTGATGAAAAATGGCCAACCCACGCGCTTGGCTTAATAAGCACGTTGCCCGAAGGGGCTATGCTCATTCTCACTCAGGTGGGCGGAGCAAACCAAGCCGCTTGGCAGCAGCTGCTTGCTCACGCGAATGCGCAAATAGCCTTCGACCTCTACGATTTTGGCATTGTGATGAACCTGCCCCAACTGCAGCGCGCTCATTATGTGGTCAATTACTATTAACCATCCTCTTTCATAATTCCGTAATCAAAGGTTGTTTTTTAAGAAGAGAGAGAGAATAAAGCCATTCATAAACTCCCCTTAGAGCTAAATTCTCTTCCCCTCAATCCTAAAAAACTAACTTTTAAGCAAATAAAGCGAAAAAAAAGCGTGCTAAAAGCTTTGCATTTATAGAAAAAGTGTATTTTTGCCCGCAATTAATTAAAAGTATGCTCTTAGGAAAAAGAGGCTTTTAGAGAAAAAGAAAACTTAAACTCACAATAACTATGTATTGGACACTGGAATTGGCCACTAAGCTCGAGGATGCTCCCTGGCCCGCCACGAAAGAAGAACTCATTGACTACGCCATGCGCTCGGGCGCACCGATGGAGGTGGTTGAAAACCTTCAGGAACTGGAAGAAGACGGCGAAATTTACGAAACCATCGAGGACGTATGGCCCGACTACCCCACGAAGGAAGATTTCCTCTTCAACGAGGACGAGTATTGATCGCTTATTGTTGAGCAGTTAAGGCTCA
>CAVKKI010000034.1:0-16495 GCA_963656725.1 Oribacterium sp.
AACCCAGGGCGCCGCTTCGCTTGCCCTGGGCTAGGTGCATGCATTGGGCTTTCAGCCCGCATTGGTAACAAACACATTCTACACGAAAAATCGCAACACAAAAATTCACCATATCGAAACATTTAACGGCTGCAATTTATTGAACAACCCTTAAGTGAAAGAGCCGTGAGCTAAAGAGCATAAAGTTAGAAAATAGAAAAACAGTTTTAGCGATTTTGCGCTATCTTTGCAATAGGCTTTCTAATTAACGGAAAAAACAAAACGCAAGTTTCTTTTCTGTGAAGGAAGCCCCTACCCTATTAATAAGTAATGGTTATGGCAAAGAAAAAATTAGTGGCGCTCACGGGCGCGGGCATTAGCGCCGAGAGCGGATTTTCAACGTTTCGCGATGCGGGCGGATTGTGGGACAACTACCCCGTGGAGCAAGTGGCCACGCCCGAGGGGTGGCACGCCAACCCCACACTCGTAACAAATTTCTACAATCACCTGCGTGAACAATTGGCTGCGGCCGAGCCCAACCATGGACACCGCTTGCTGGCAGCGCTCGAGGCGGAGTATGACGTAACGGTGGTGACGCAGAATGTGGACGACCTTCATGAGCGTGCTGGTTCTTCTCACATCATTCACCTTCACGGCGATTTGCGCAAAGTGTGTTCAAGCCGCAACCCCAACGATGAGCGCTACATCACCACCCTACCCGCCGACCAGCCCGATGTAGCGCCTGGCACACTGGCGGCCGACGGTTCGTTGCTTCGCCCCTGGATTGTGTGGTTTGGCGAGGCCGTGCCTATGCTCGAACCGGCAGCCGAGGCCACAGAGCAAGCCGACGTGTTTGTCATCATCGGCACCTCGCTCAACGTCTACCCAGCAGCCTCGCTCATTCAATACACACGCCCCGGAGCGGAAATCTATCTCATCGACCCGAAGGCGGTGCAAGTGCCGGTGGGCTACCATGTGACGGTCATTCAAGATGTGGCGAGCCGCGGCATGATTAAGCTTCTTAACTTGCTACACCCCGAAATTGCATAAACATTGGCAGAAGCCACCGTAAATGAGGGTTGCAGATAGCAAAACATTGCATTAAGATAAAAAAAAGCCTATTTCTATGCATTTTTAGTGTACACTTTCTTGCAAGTTTGGCGAAAGGCCGTATCTTTGCATCGTGTTTTTCATAGTATTAGATTTAAGGTTAACAAGGTTGGGATACAGCGGTATCCCTTTTTTTTGTCCTTAGGTCAAAAGTCCTAGATTTTTCAAGCAATTTTTATCACTTTCGCTAGCTCCTTCTGGGGGCGATGCAAACTCTTGGGGGGCGACGCGTCCCGCGTCGGGGCAAGCACAAAAGCTGATATCTTTTAAGATATAAAGTGCCCCATTGCAAAAAGTAGCGGTGCAAGTGAAGAATTCACTCCAATTGCGTCACTATTTTTGCATTTGTGCTTGCCCCGACGCGGGACGCGTCGCCCCCCAAGAGTTTGCGTCGCCCCCGGAAGGAGCTAGCGTTTCAAGCCAAAAAAGCGCCCTGCATCGTTGCGATGCAGGGCGCTTTTCGTTATGTGAAATTGTGACGGTTCAGCTTATTAAGCCTCTTCGGCGGGAGCATCTTGGTGTTTGCGGCTCAATGTGCGGTAAGCAATAGGAGCGGCAAGGAAGATGGATGAAAGTGTACCGAAGATTACACCCAAAATCATGGCGAAGGCGAAAGAGCGGATGCTGTCGCCACCGAGGATGAAGATGCAGAGCAACACGAGGAACGTGGTGGCTGAAGTCATCACCGTACGGGTCAGGGTGCTGTTGAGCGAGAGGTTGAAGAGGTCCCAATGCTTCATCTTGGGGTGCAATTGCAAGTTCTCACGCATACGGTCGAACACTACCACCTTATCGTTGATAGAGTAACCAATTACGGTAAGAATAGCACCGATGAAGGTTTGGTCCACCTCGAGCGAGAAGCCAATCCAACCCCAGCAGATGGAGTAGACGCCGAGCACAAGCAGGGTGTCGAACACCAACGCAAGCACAGAGCCCACTGAGAAGGCTACGTTGCGGAAGCGGATGAGGATGTAGACGAAGATGGCCACGAGCGAGAGCACTACGGCAATCACGGCACCGCGAGCCATGTCGGCTGCTACGGTAGGACCTACCTTCTGAGCGGAGATGATGGAGCCGCCGGTGTGGTTGTCGCGGTCGATAAACGTCTTATAGTCGGCCTTGATGAGCTGAGCTTCGTGAAGGGCGTCGAAGATGAACTTCTCAACCTCTTGGTCGATGTTTTCGTCATCGTCGGCAATGCGGTAGTTGGTGCTTAAACGCACAGCCTCATTGCTCGTTGTGGTGATGGCGATGGCGGAAACAGTGGCAGTGGGGTCTTTAGCGTGAACCTTCTCGGCCACTGCCTCTTGCACTTGAGCGGGGGTTACACCTTTCTGCTCAAATTCAATCACGTAGTTGCGACCACCGGTGAAATCGATACCGCTAGAGAGGCCACGAGTGAAGAGGAAGCCCAAAGCAACGACAGCACCTACAATAAACACGAGGATAGACTTTTTGCCCATCTTCATGAAGTTGAGGTTCGTGCCAGCGAGGAAGTTCTTAGAGAGAGGAGTGGTGAAGGTGAGGCCCAACCACTTATCTTTATTAAGGAAGTGTTCGAACACGATGCGGCTCAACCACACAGCGGTAAAGAAGGAGCAAACGATACCGATGCCCAACGTCATAGCGAAACCACGGATAGGTCCGGTACCAAAGTTGTAGAGGATGATGGCCGTGATAATAGAGGTGAGGTTAGAGTCGAAGATGGCAGAGAATGCGTTGCCATAACCTTCGGCCAAGGCGGTCTTCAGTGCCTTGCCAGCCTTAAGTTCTTCTTTCGTACGCTCATAAATAAGCACGTTGGCGTCGACAGCCATACCTAGCGAGAGCACCATACCGGCAATGCCGCTCATGGTCAATGCTGCTTGGAAAGAGGTGAGGATACCGAAGGTAAAGAAGAAGTTGAGAATCAATGCGAGGTTGGCCACCATACCGGGGATGAAGCCGTAGAAGCAGCACATAAAGATCATCAACAACACGAAGGCCACGATACAAGCGGTGAAACCAGCTTGAATAGAGGCGGCACCGAGGCTCGGGCCCACGGTTTCTTCCTGCACAATCTTAGTGGGGGCAGGCATCTTACCGCTCTTGAGCACGTTGGCAAGGTCGCGGGTGTCGTCGGTGGTGAAGTGACCGGAGATTTGTGAGTTACCACCGGTGATTTCGCTCTGCACCACAGGAGCAGAGTAAACGTAGCCGTCGAGCACGATGGCCACACACTTCTTCAGGTTCTTTTTGGTGAGCGAAGCCCAGTCGCGTGCACCGCTGGCCGTCATGGTCATGCTCACGATGGGGTTCTTGTTTTGGTCGAAGTCGTCTTTTGCGTCGGCAATTACGTCGCCTTGCATAGAGGGCTCGCCGTTAATGGCGCGCAGAGCGTAGAGTTCAAACACGTTGGCCTTCATGCCTTCAGCGTTCTTCACGCCCCAAGCCAAACGAAGGTCGGCGGGGAGGATGCTCTTAGCGGCTTCGCTTTGCAGCATTTTGTTGATGGCTGCGGTGTCTTTAGCCACAGCGTAGCCCACCACGCAACCATTGGTTTGCATGCCTTGAATTTGAGCGAGTTTGCTGAGCAAGGGGTGCTGAGCCTCGGCAGTCTTGGCAGCGTCTTTCTTAGCCACGGCCTTGGTGCTGTCGGTGGCGGTGGTGTCGGTGTCGGCACCAGCTAGGCGCTTGTCGAGAGCCGTGAGGGGCGACATCACTTCGCCCAAGGTGTAGGTTTCCCAAAATTCGAGGTTGGCGCTACCTTGAAGCAGTTTGCGCACACGCTCGGGCTCTTTAATGCCCGGCATTTCCACCATGATTTGGCCAATCTGACCTTTGCCACGAAGAATTTGGATGTTGGGCTGAGCCACACCAAAGCGGTCAATACGTGAACGAACCACCTTGTTAGAGTTTTCAACGGCCACGTTTACTTCTTCATTGAGCACCTTCTTTACGTCGGCGTCAGAAGAGGTGTTGGTGATGTTTTTGTCGCTGAGTTTCGATGCGAAGAGTCCGCCCAATTGGTCTTTTTTGCCAGTGGCCTTTTGGTAGGCGCTGACAAAAGCGTCAACAAAGTCAACGTCGCCCTTCTTGGTCTGTGCCAAGGCAGCGGCATAGGCTTCTTTAAACTTGGGGTCGTTAGCGCTTTCGCCGGCAAGGTTTTTCACCACGTCGGGCACGCTCACCTCGAGCACTACGTTCATACCGCCCTTGAGGTCAAGACCCAGGCCAATTTGCAACGATTCGCAGTCCTTGAGTGTTTTGCCGAGCCATACGGTCTCGTTGCGCATGGAGTCAAGGTAAGCAGCGCCGTCTTTGCCTTGTGCCGTCATTTGCTCTGCTTGCTTTTCATACTTATTGGTGGGGTACGAGAAGCTGAGATACATGAGGCAAATCAAAGAAAGCAACACTGCAATTACTTTTACAAATCCTTTGTTTTGCATTGTGTCTGATTGTGTGATTTTATTGTTTTGTTTATTGTTTCCGAAAAAGTTCTGAGCGGTGTGTGGCAAGGATACAATCCGTGCTTTCACACCTTTGAACGTGCAAATATACGCTAATTTTTTGAAAGACGATGATTTTGTGCATTTTTTGTGTGTTCTCTCTGCTTTTTAAGGGGGCTTTGTTTACTGCAAGGCTACGTTCGAGGGGCTTTTTGAGGGCTTTTGTGAATTTGTTTGTGCGCGTCGCACTCTCCTTATTATATATAGGTGTGTTCTTGGCTTCTTTTCAAGAAGATTTTCGGGGGTGTGTAAGCAACGGGGAGTGAAGCCCAAAATAGCACAAATGTTGCACCGCGATGCAACATTTGTGCTATTTTCCTCCACTAGATGTTTAGTGCAAGCAATTGCTGTTACTTGCACAAGTTGCTTGCACTACCGTTGATTATCAATCGTTTCAAGAGTGTAAGCAGCACGATTTTTTGCTTACACTCGTTTCGTTGCTTACACACCCCCGCAGAGGGCTTTCACTAGTGGCTTGATAGGAAAAACTAGTGGCTTGATAGTGTTTCACTAGTGGCTTGATAAGAAAAACTAGTGGCTTGATAGGAAACGCTAATAGCTTCGAGGGAGACGCGTCTAGCGTTGGCGCAAGAAGCGGCGCTAGAAGGAACAACAAGTAAGTCTCTGATTATCATAATTTTATTACGTTATTGCATTTAGCGTCCGTGCTTGCGCCGACGCGGGACGCGTCGCCCCCGGAAGGAGCTAGCGTTGCTTGTGCAAGCAGTGGCGCTAGTGCAAGCAACTTTTTTGCTGCTTACACTCTTGAATGCATTGATAATCAGCCGAGTGCAAGCAATTAGTGCAAGCAACAGCAATTGCTTGCACTCACTTTTTAGGGGTGTGTTTGGGGTTAGACAGAACTGTTTTTTTGCTTATTTGCATCCATTTATTTTTTAATGCAGCAAGCCGCATAAAGAGGCAGGTTGGTGAGATGCTCTTGCTCTTTATAAGGAAGCATCGATAGGCGAATGGCGTGAAGTTCGGGGTGCTGCTCAAGGTAATGATGCAGCGAGGTGGCCTTTACACTCGTGCCACCTTTCACCTCAATAGGGAGAATGCGCCCTTCTTTTTGCACTAAAAAATCCATCTCCATGCGCGAACTTTCGGCACTATAATAATAATAGATGGGACGAATGCCTTGAGCCAACATCTGCTGAAGCACGTATTGCTCAGTGAAAGCCCCTTTGTATTCCGTAAAGACGGCATCGGTGAGCAGCACGTCCTTAGCTGCCGTTTCGGCCATGGCCCCCATTAATCCACAATCGCAAAGATAGAGTTTGAAGGCTGAAAAGTCCTCATAAAATTTCAATGGAGGCTCGGGGTTGGTGCAACGGTTCACCTTGTGCACCAATCCCGCATCGACGAGCCACTGAATGGCCACTTCAAATTCCTTGGCGCGCCCGCCTTTCTTCAATGCGCCATACACAAATTTCTTATTCTCTTTAGAGAGTTGCCCCACGATGGCTTGCCAAACCATTCGAATGCGCGGCACTTCAGAGGAATGGGCATGTTTAGAGAAGTCAGACTCATAGTTTTGCAAAATTTCATTTTGTTGCAGCCGAACGGTGCTGAGTTGTCCCTTCTCTACATAGGTTTTCACCACTTCAGGCATTCCACCCACATAGTAATATTGCCGCAGCAGGTCTTGACATTTGGTGTGAAGCAGGTTGAGCACATCAAAGCGCCCCTCTTGCATCACCTGAAGGAGCTGACGCTCGCCTTTGGCCATTAAAAATTCTTCGAAATCGAGCGGAAAAAGTTGCAACGTGTTTACCTTGCCCACGGGAAACGACAATCCTTGATGCAGCGCAATGCCTAGAAGAGAGCCTGCCACCGCCACATGAAGTTGGGGAACTTCTTCGCAAAAATATTTCAACGATTCGAGCACCTGAGGGTAAGCTTGCACTTCGTCGAAGAAAAGAAATGTTTTCCCTGGCACAAGTTCCTCGCCAGTTAAAGCACTAATACCGCGCAAAATGCGGTCCATTTGAAAGCCATCACGATAGAGGGTAACGAGGTCTTCGTTGTGGTCGCAATTAATATAAACGAAATGGGGAAACTCTCGCCGTCCGAATTCTTTTAGAATGTAAGTCTTGCCACATTGTCGCACTCCGTTGAGAATGAGTGGCTTACGTAGCTCACTTTCTTTCCATTCCAGCAGTTGTTTATATATCTTTCTTTCCATCGATTACACGTTTTTACACATCAAAAAGCCAAAATCTTACACTTTTCAACACTTGTTTTGGTCACAAAGTTACACTTTTCAACACATGAAGAGGGATAAATCTTACACTTTTCGACACTTGAAAGAGGGAAATGGGGACATTTTTCAACACTTGGGGGCTAAATTCTTTACTAAAAAGAGTTGTTTTTGCTAGCGCCCGTGCTTGCGCCGACGCGGGCCGCGTCGCCCCCACTGACGAGTTCGCTCCCTCGAACTAAATGCGCTCGCACACCACGAGCACGTGTTGCTGATTGCGGGGGGAGGGGCCGAGGGTAGTGGCGAAAAGGTGAAGGTGGCCGCCCTCTTTAATTTTGAGTTTTTTGCGCAGCACGTCGACAGTGGCGGGAAAGTTGCGCACGGTGAGATTGGCCCGCGGGGCGAGTTGGCGCAGCGCCTTCACATCTTGTTTGCCAAAACCTAACACCTGCAACACGCGGAAGGTGCGACCGGCAAAAGGCTCAGCAAGCGGTTCGGACGAGGGCGAGGTGTAGAGATGAGAGTTGGGGTGGAGTTTCTGCAAGCCATAGTGTTGCGCCGTCCACTTAAACACGCCCGCCTTCATCAAAGCTGGGCCGGGCTCGTAGAGGTAAGCGCCGAGAGCCGTGGCGTAAGTGGGACAAGCAGTGGCCTCGTCCGCAGGACTAAGACTCAACGTGTGTTCGCCCTCACGAATGAAAAGGCGAGGCGAAGGAGGAGCAGCCTCATCCGTGGTTTGCGACAGCTGAAGCAAACGGCGAGAAAGAAGCAGCAAAAGGTCTTTACACTCGCCCTCGGTGGCGAAAATGTGCACCTGCTCCACACAGCGAAGGTCGCGAAGGGCTTGCGTCACATCGAGCATGGTGGAGAGCTTGGCCAACACATAGGGGGCTTTTTCAAGCAGCCGAGGGGCAAGGGCCACGAGGTTGGGCTCGCAATCGGAGAGAAACACCGTTTTGCGCCCTTGGGTGTCGCGCCGGGCGGGGTCGATGAAGAGCATTGTGGCGGCATCGGGCGGCAGCGTTTCAAGGTAGGCTTCGGCCTCGGCATTCACCACCTGAGCGCGAGGCAAATCGAGCAAAGGCAAATTGTGGGCGGCCAAGCGGCACAGCTCGGCTTGGCGCTCCACATAAGTGGCTTGGGCAAAAAGCGGAGCGAGGAAGGAGAAATCCACCCCCATGCCGCCCGTGAGGTCGATGAGGTGGGTGCTATTGCCATCCACCCCCTCAAACACAGCGCTCCGCTGCACGGCCTCAGCCTTGTAGCGGGCCGCTTCCTCGCCACTGCACTGCTCAAGGGCAAGGCGCGGTGGGAACTCAACCCCCTCGGTCTGCGTCCAGCTCGGCACTTTGTGTTGCATACGCTGGTAGCCCTCCACCTGCTGCAGAATGTAAGCGGCGTTAGGGTCGTGGCGCGAGGCAAGGGTGAGGGCAAGCTGCGGAAGGGGCAGCGTGTAGTATTCGGCGGGAATGGTCGGCATCATCTTCTACTATATATATAGGTGTAGGAGCAAAGAAAAGCGCCCCAGTTTTTACGAAAGAGTGGAGCAAATTTAGGAATTTACTGGCAAAATGAACAAACAAGGTGGCAATATGTCACAACGAAGGGACAGAAACGGAAGGTTTAACACATTTTTTAGCGGTTGGGGTGGCACGAAATAGACGAAAGTTTGTAATTTTGCGGTCAAGTAACGGCCACAAGCTCTCACAGCCTTCCGTGCTAGCCGCTCGGGGCATCGTGCGGTGCTTTCCCTAGCGATAAGAAGCCCTTTGGACAACGCTTTCAGAAGAAAAGAAGCGATGAAAGGAGCGAAAGAGCGGATGGCGAAAATGAGAACACAAACAGATAAACTCTTTATATACACATTATAAATTATGGCATTCTTAACAAACGACAAACTTGTCATTGTTGGCGCAGCCGGCATGATTGGTTCTAACATGGCTCAAACAGCCGCTATGCTTCGTCTCACTCCCAACATCTGTCTTTACGACGTGTACGAACCCGGTCTTGAGGGTGTGACTGAAGAAATGCGTCACTGCGGTTTTGAAGGCGTTAACTTCACCTACACTACCGACGTAAAGGAAGCTTTCACCGATGCTAAGTACATCATCTCTTCAGGTGGTGCTCCCCGTAAGCAAGGCATGACTCGCGAAGACCTTCTCAAAGGCAACGCTGGTGTAGCTGAGCAGCTCGGTAAGGACATCAAGAGCTACTGCCCCGATGTGAAGCACGTGGTTATCATTTTCAACCCCGCCGATGTAACGGGCCTCGTAACCCTCATCTGGTCTGGTTTGAAGCCTTCACAGGTTTCCACTCTCGCCGCTCTCGACTCTATCCGTTTGCAAAGCGAATTGGCTAAGCACTTCGGCGTAGCTCAGAGCGAGGTGACTGGCTGCCGCACTTACGGTGGTCACGGTGAAGCTATGGCTCCCTTCGCTAGCAGCGTAAAGGTTCAGGGCACTCCTCTGACTAGCCTCATCGGCACCGACAAACTCTCTGCCGAGGCTTGGGAAGACATCAAGCAGAAAACCATCCAAGGTGGTTCAAACATCATCAAGCTCCGTGGCCGCTCTTCATTCCAAAGCCCCGCTTACGTTTCTGTACGCATGATTGAGGCTGCTATGGGTGGCGAAGAGTTCCAATGGCCTGCAGGTCGTTACGTATCGTTCGCCGGCATCGACCACATCATGATGGCTATGGAGGTTACTATCTCTGAGAAGGGCTCTGCCTATGAAGAGGTGGTTGGCTCTGCCGAAGAAATGGCCGCTTTGCAAGAAAGCTACAAGCACGTAGCCGCTATGCGCGACGAGTGCATTGAGCTCGGCATCATCCCCGCCATCGAGAAGTGGGGCGAAATCAACCCCAACTTAAAGTAATCATGCCCTAGAAAAAAAGCTGATTATTTTTAATCCTTTTCATTTGTTTTGAAATAAACCATACTGAGCAACTGAATTTGCTTAGTATGGTTTTTTGTTGGGGTGAAGTGAGGCAACGCTAGCTTCCGGGGGCGACGCGTCCCGCGTCGGCGCTAGCACTGACGCTAGCAGAGAATAAGAAGAAACACTAGAAGCAAAAGTAAAAGTTTACTCTTGCTTCTAGTGTTTGCTTATTATAAAATTCAAACATCCGTGCTAGCGCCGACGCGGGACGCGTCGCCCCCAGAAGGAGCTAGCGTTGCTTTTAGTTAACGCCCGCGCTTAGCCCTACCGCCGCGAGGTCGCTTATTCTTTTTCTTCTCGGGCTTCTTGCCACCGCCTTTGGTAAAGGAAGCGGGTTGAGCCGCAGCACGCTGATCGGCGCTTTCCGAACTAATTAAGGCGAAGTCGAGCTGACGGCGCTCAAGGTTGGCGCGCTCGCAACGAATGCGCACCTTGTCGCCCAAACAGTAGCGGCGATGGTAGCGACGGCCAATGAGACAGAAGTTGCGCTCGTCGAACTCATAATAATCGTCGAGCAAAAGGCGAAGCGGAATCATGCCCTCGCAAGCGTTGTCGTCTACTTGCACGTAAAGACCAAACTCAGTGACACCACTCACCGTGCCATCGAATTCCTGGCCAATGCGGTCGCCCATAAACTCCACCTGCTTGTATTTAATAGAGGCGCGCTCGGCCGTGGCGGCAAGCTGCTCCATGTCGGAGGAGTGCTCGCAAAGTTCTTCATACTTCTTCTCGCTCACCGTGCGGCCGCCCTCAGCGTAGCGCGTAAGAAGGCGGTGAACCATAGTGTCGGGATAGCGGCGAATGGGCGAGGTGAAGTGGGTGTAGTAGTTGAACATTAAGCCATAGTGGCCTATGTTGTGCGTGCTGTAGCGTGCCTTCATCATGGCTCTTAGGGCCACCATTTCCACCACCTCTTCCTCATTCTTTCCCTTCACGTCGGCCAAAAGGCGGTTCAGACTGCGACTAACGTCGGTCTTTGTGCCGTCGGTGCGAATTTTATAGCCGAAGCGGGCGATGAACGAGCTGAGTTTTTCGAGTTTCTCAGGGTCAGGCACGTCGTGTATGCGGTAAACGAACGTTTTGGGGTTACGGCCTTTGGGTGGACAGGCTATCATTTGCGCCACGCTGCGGTTGGCCAGCAACATAAACTCTTCCACGAGTTTGTTAGCGTCTTTCGCCACTTTGAGATAAGTGCTTATGGGGTGACCCTTCTCATCAATTTCAAAGCGCACCTCAGAGCGGTCGAAGCCAATGGCGCCGTTTTTAAAGCGTTGGGCTCGCAGAATGTGGGCAAAGTGGTTCAGTTGCAACAACTCCTCAGCATATTCGCCCTCGGGGGCAGCGCCTTGGGGCAGTGGCTCGGGGTGTTCGCCGGGCAAGGCGAGGTCGGCCTCCGAGGCGGCGTTATTGCGCTCTAGGATGGTTTGCACCTCTTCGTAGGTGAAGCGGCGGTCGCTCTTAATCACGGTGTGGGCCAAATGCCAACGCTTCACCTCGCCTTGGCCGTTGAGCACGAATAGCGTGGAGTAGGCCAATTTTTCCTCATTGGGACGAAGAGAACAGATGAAGTTGCACAGACGCTCGGGAAGCATCGGGATGGTGCGGTCTACAAGGTAGACGCTGGTGGCGCGCTTCTGAGCCTCACGGTCGATGATGTCGCCCTCTTTCACGTAGTGCGACACGTCGGCAATGTGCACGCCCACCTCCCATTCATCTTCAGAGAGGCGACGAATGGAAAGGGCATCGTCAAAGTCTTTCGCATCGTGGGGGTCGATGGTAAAGGTGGTCACGCCACGATAGTCCTCGCGACGGGCAATTTCTTCCTCCGAAATTTCAGGACTCAGCTTTTCGGCGGCCTTCTCCACGTTTTTGGGGTAGGCGTAGGGCAAGCCATATTGTGCCAGAATGGCATGCATTTCAGCGTTGTTATCGCCCTGCTTGCCGAGCACGTCAATCACTTTGCCGATGGGGCTTTTCGAGTTGGTGGGCCACTCTGTAATTTTCACCACTGCCTTATCGCCGTTTTTCGCACCGCCCAGTTGGTCTTTGGGAATGAAGATGTCGGTGGCCAGCGAGCGACTCTCGGTGACGAGGAAGCCATAGCCGCTCTCCACTTGCATTTGGCCCACAAAGGTGTCGTTTTTCCGTTCGAGTATCTCCATCACCTCGGCCTCGCGGGTGTGCCCAGCGCGGCGGGCCAACATCGTTACACGCACGCGGTCGCCGTCGAGGGCGTGCAGTGAGTTACGCTCGCACACCAGGATGCTTTTTCCGCCATCGTCGGGTAGGAAGCTGTTGCGCCCGTTGCGCTTGCGAAGGAAGGTGCCGTCCATCACGTTCGAGCGCACGGTGTTGCGATAGTGTCCGTTGCCGTCGGTCGAGATGTAGTCGTCGAGCACGAGGTCGCTCAAAGCGTCCATCACAATCATTTTGGCGGGGTGGTTGTTGGCGCGAAGCATTTGAAAGAGGTCCTTCACGTCAAACTGCTTTTCGGGCTGCTCATTGAAAATGTCAACTAGCCGCTGTGCCACATTCTTCTTCTTCAGGCGGTTGGTGGCGCCGCTTTTCTTATTCTTTGTCATACTTCTGTTCGTTTTTTTAA
Source organism: Oribacterium sp. (assembly GCA_963656725.1). Classification (GTDB taxonomy): domain Bacteria; phylum Bacteroidota; class Bacteroidia; order Bacteroidales; family Bacteroidaceae; genus Alloprevotella. The sequence continues at coordinate 12,322 of CAVKKI010000034.1, forward strand.
TTTCAAGGATACAGCGGCTCAGGCTGTGACCAAACGTTTGCTGCTTGTGGCCGGCTTTTTTAATAGTCAACTAAATTTCTTTAGCATTCCACTGATTTTTATTCAGCATTCAACTAAAATTATTTAGCATTCTACTGATTTCCTTCAAGCCGAAGCCTTGCATAGCAGAGCGATTTGGCCTGCCGCTTCACCTTGTTTGTGTAATGAAAAGGCCACTTTTTGGCCCTCTACGTTACAAAGTAACTACTTTTTTGCGTGATTTCGCCATCAATTAATAATTAATAACGTGGCGAATGTGATAAACTTAGTAATTTTGTTGCACAAAAACGATTACCTCTTAGCCTATGAGCTTACAATCTTACTTTCTCAGCGCGCTTTTCTTCCTCTTGGCCCTAACGGTTCAGGCACAAGAGCCTAACACCACGGGTAAGGCGTCGGACGACACCGAGGTGCAGGAAACGGAAGTGCCCATCATGACGCAGGTGGGTAGCACGCAATATAAGGGAAAGACCATTCCGCACGTCATTCTGCCCTCACTGCCAAAGTTCGCCCCCCTCACATTTAAAAACGATAAGGAGCGCGAGGAGTATAACCGCTTGGTGTATAACGTGAAGAAGGTGTTGCCGTGGGCCAAGCTAGCCAAGCTCACCATCATCGAAACGGTCAGCGTGCTCGACCAACTTCCCGACAAACGCTCGCGCGACGAGCACATCAAGGAGGTGGAAAAGGGATTGAAAAATCAGTATGGCCCAGCCCTTAAAAAACTAACGCGCTCGCAGGGCCGCCTGTTGCTGAAACTGGTGAACCGCGAATGCAACCAAACGGGCTATGCCATTGCCAAAGCCTTTATTGGGCCGTTTAAGGCAAACCTTTATCAGGGCATTGCCGTGCTTTTTGGCAATAGCCTCAACCGCAAATACGACCCCGAGGGCGACGACCGCTACACCGAGCGCGTGGTGCGCATGGTGGAGAGTGGCTTGATTTAACAGAACATGAGCACACTTTGAGCGCGTCAGTGGGGGCGACGCGGCCCGCGTCGGCGCAAGTGGCAACGCTAGAAGACACAAGTAGAAACCTAGAAGCCGCTATCAAAGTTTTATTAGAGAAAGAAACGCTAGAAGTTAAGCATTTTATGCTCTGCTTCTAGCGTTTCTTCTTGCGCCGACGCGAGCCGCGTCGCCCCCACCGACGCGCTCAACAATCAATCGCCCGCCTTCTAAGCCTCAGGCTCGCCACTGAGCAACTTGTGCATGCGCTGCGGCGTTTTCAGCATCCCAACGGCCTGGCGCACAGTGTCGTCGTGCATAAGGTCATACTCCTCGTGGCCGGCTTCGTTATAATATTTCTCCACAATAGCCCCCTCCACCACGTGGCGAATTTGCGGTTCCCATTGCTTCAGGTCGTAGCTGAGGTTGTGCTCTAGCTTTTTCTCGAGCGCGGCAAACTCGCTGCGGGCCTCTTCGTCGTAACCCTCAATGCGCGCCACCTGACGCAGCGTTTGCAGCAGACGCAAACTTTGGCGGTCGTAGGTGAAATTATGGTCTTTAAGGTATTTGCAAAAGTCGGCATACTCCTCACTGGTGAGGCGAAACTCGCGAGCGGCAACAATTCCCTTGGGGTGCGTGTTGTGGTAGCGCACGGCGAAGTCGAAAAGTTGGTCGCTGCGCTCTAAGTAGGCGAGCAACGTGGGCAAGGAGTCGGTGGGCAACACCACATCGGGCGTAATGCCACCGCCGTCGCGCACCACGCGCCCCGCAGCCGTGCGAAACTCATGAGTCAACGAGTCGGGCTGATGAATAGGCTCGCCATCTTTAAATTTATAGGCTTGCACGCAGCGGCCAGAGGGGATGTAGTATTTGGCCGTGGTGAGTTTTAAAATGGTTTTGTAGGGCAAGGAGCGACTTTGTTGCACAAGGCCTTTGCCGTAAGTGCGCTGCCCCATAATGAGCGCGCGGTCGTAGTCTTGCAAAGCCCCACTGGTGATTTCGGCAGCCGAGGCCGAGGCTCCGTTGGTCAACACCACAATGGGCAAGTCGGTGTCGACGGCATCGGTCACGGTGCGATAGGTGTGGTTTAGCTCGCGCACTTTTCCCTTCGTGCTTACCACCTCGCGGCCTCGAGGCACAAAGAGGTTGACGGTGCGCACGGCCTCTTCGAGCACGCCACCGGGGTTGTTGCGGAGGTCGAGCACGAGCTGGCGAGCACCAAGTTGTTTGAGATCCACTAGCGAGCGACGAATTTCGTTGGCCGTGCCTTCAATAAATTGCGACAGTTTGATGTAGCCCACACTGTCGGTGACGAGGGTAGCAAGCGTCACGCTGGGGCGCTGAATGCTGCGGCGCGTCACTTTAAAGGTGAGCACTTTGTTGCTCACGGGCCGACGCACACGCAATTCGAAGGTGGTGCCGGGCGTGCCGCGAAGCAAGTCGCTCACTTGGTTGGCATATTTCGTTTGTTCTTCTTCGGTGGCGTTGGCCGGACAGGTGTCAATTTGTTTGCGGTCTACGGCCAAAATGATGTCGCCCGCCTGCACTCCGGCCTGCGCTGCGGGCATTCCGTCGAACACTTGGCGAATCACGCTGCGGTGAAGGTCGCGGCGGTAAGAGGTGATGCAGCCTATGCCGGTGTACTTTCCCGTGGTGAGCTGCTGCAGTTCCTCGGTGTCGTCTTCGGCGTAGTATTCGGTGTAGGGGTCGAGCATCTGCAGCATATAGTTGGCCGCGTTGTTGATGTTCTCGGCAGCGTCGAGCGTGTCCACGTAGTAGATGTCGAGGTCGCGATAGAGGGCGTTGAAGATGTCGAGATTCTTCGCCACCTCGAAGTTGTGGTTTTGCGGCGTGGCGCTTTGCCCCTCGCTCTGCGCCTTAAGGCTTAAAGCCGAGGATAGGCAGAGAACAAGGATTACGCTGCTGCGAATGAGGTTATTGACGGAAGTCATCGTTGTTTAGTTTTGAATACATATATATATAGGTATAGTGTCGACCTTTTCCTAAAACGGGGAAGGGAGAGGGGGAAGGAGATTTACCTCACATAGGCATCGCTCTCTTTAATCGTCTGCCACGTTTCGGCCGAGAGAGCGGTGCCAACCACCTCAATGATGTGGCCGGCCAACAAAGAGCCGAGTTGCGAGCAACGCAATAGGCTAGCCTCGCGGGCGTGAGCGTAGAGGAAGCCGGCCGAGAAGTAGTCGCCGGCGGCGGTGGTGTCGACCACATGAGGCACGTCGCGAGCGGGACAGAACACTTGTTCGTCGCCCTGGCGAGCCAGCACACCCTTTTTACCCACCTTCACCACAGCCAATTGACAAAGCTTGGCCAATTCGCGCACGTTATATTCTGCATCGTCGCGCCCCGTGAAAGCAGCCGCCTCTTGCTCGTTGGCAAAAACCAGGTCGGTTTGCGCCAAGAGTTCGGCAAAGAAGCGGCGCTCTTCTTGCACAATGTTATAACTTGCCAAGTCGATGCACACCAACAAGCCTTTTTCGTGGGCCAGCTGCACGGCGCGGCGAATGAGCTCATGGTTTTGCACGAGGTAGCCCTCGATATAGAAGTAGCTGTAGCCCTCAAACCATTCGCCCCGCACGTCGTCGGGTTGAAGTTCTGCGGCTGCGCCGAGATACGTGCCGAAGGTGCGTTGCCCATCGGGGGTGATGAGGGTGGACGCTACGCCAGTGGGCAGCGTGGGATGGGTGAGCAATTGGGGGCACACGCCTTGGCTCACGAAACTTTCGGCGAAAAAGCGTCCGGGCTCGTCGGCTCCCACCTTGCCAATCAGTCCTGGCTGGCCACCTAAATGGGCAATGGCCAATATGGTGTTGCAGGCCGACCCGCCTGTGGTGCGCTGTGGTTGCAACATTCGCATTCGGCTGCTCACTTGCTCGTAGCGAGCGGTGGAGAGTAGCTGCATGGAGCCTTTCGGCAGTTGAAGTTCGTTGAGTATAAGGTCGTTAGGCACTTGCACTAGCGCGTCGACAAGGGCGTTTCCGATGCCCAAAATTCTCTTCATCGCATTTTTTTTAAAAATTTCCGTGCAAAGATATAGCTTATTTCAAAAATAACGCTTACCTTTGCACCGCAATTCAGCAAAAAGGTGGTAAGTTTTTCTTACAAACTGCTTCAGTAGCTCAGTTGGTTAGAGCACCTGACTGTTAATCAGGGGGTCGTTGGTTCAAGCC
>CAVKKI010000035.1:0-16288 GCA_963656725.1 Oribacterium sp.
GATTTCGTGCTGCTCTAGCGCCGTGCGCACCTCTGCATTTTGCCAATGGCTAAGCAAGGCGTGGGCCTCTTGGCGGAGCTGCTCCATGCGTTCTTCGGCATAACGAATACCCCCATTTTGCTTCGTAAATTCCACTAAGCTCTGAATGTCGTGAGCCGTGGCAGTGCCCTCTTTCACCTTGAGGGCAAGGGTGTGGGTTTCAGCGCTTTGCGAATGGTTCACAGTATAAATAGCGGGCAGGGTGAGCTTGCCCTCGAGCATGTCGTTACCAGTGGGTTTGCCCACGTTTGAATCGGCAAAATAGTCGAAAATGTCGTCGCGAATTTGGAAGCAAACGCCCACTATTTCGCCAAACTTTTTAGCTCGTGCCACATACTCCTCCGTGCCGCCGGCAGAGATGGCACCCAATTCGGCACAGGCGGCGAAAAGGGCGGCCGTTTTGCTCTGAATGATGCGGAAATAGGCCGCTTCAGAGAGCTCCTCATTGCGAATGTTGGCTAGCTGAAACACCTCACCCTCAGAGAGCGTGCCTCCTAGGCGCGAGATGATTTCCACCACTCGAAGGTTGCCTGTTTGCGTGGCTTGCAGCAGCGAGGTGGAGAGCAGATAATCGCCCACCAACACGGCCACTTTGTTGTCGTAGACGGCGTTAACAGAGCGCTGTCCGCGTCGCTCGTTGCTCTCGTCTACCACATCATCGTGCACCAACGAGGCTGTGTGAAGCAGTTCGAGCGTAACGGCCGAACGCAGAGAACTAACCCCTACCTCACCAAGCTCTCGAGCCATGAGCAACACTAGCAAAGGGCGCATCATCTTGCCCTTGCGCTGACGCACGTAGGCCAAGGCATGACCTAAATAGTCGTCGTCGTGGGTGAGAGCCTGATCGAAGAGTTGCTTATAGTGGGCCAGTTCCTGCTCAACAGGTTGGCGAATTGATGAGAGAATGTCCATAGATTGTGACGTGTGCGAAAGGGCGAAACGAAACCCTCGGGGGCACTTTAGCTGAGCTTTTATGTGGTTACGAATTACGCGTTATTCCGCGTTTCAGCTGACAAATTTACTAAAAAACTAAGGGTTTGCGAGAGGTTTTACGTATTTTTGTAATCTAAACCACGATTTCATCATGCAAACACTCTATCTGCTCGACGCTTATGCGCTGATTTACCGTGCCTACTACGCACTGATTCGCTCGCCCCGCATCAACTCGCAGGGCCAAAACACCAGTGCGATTTATGGGTTCGTAAACACGCTCAACGATGTGATAAACACAGAGAAACCCGACTTCCTAGGCATTGCCTTCGACCCCGCGGGCGGCACCTTCCGCCACAAGGCCGACCCCAACTATAAGGCGCAGCGCGAGGCCACACCCGAGGACATTCGGTGGGCCGTGCCCGTGATTAAAGACATTATCCGGGCCTATCGCATCCCCATTCTCGAGGTGGAAAATTTTGAGGCCGACGACGTGATTGGCACACTGGCGCTGAAGGGCGTGGAGGCCGGACTGGAGGTGCACATGGTGACACCCGACAAGGATTATGCGCAGCTGGTGCGCCCCGGCATATTCATGCGCCGACCCGGCCACGGCGCTGCGGGCATGGAGAAGTTGGGCGTGGAAGAGGTTTGCGCCAAATACGGCATTGAGCGTACCGACCAGGTGATCGACCTGCTCGGACTGATGGGCGACACGGCCGACAACGTGCCGGGGTGTCCTGGCGTGGGCGAAAAGACAGCCGTGAAACTGATTAACCAGTTTGGCTCGATTGAAGGCTTGTTGGCCAACACCGACCAACTAAAGGGGGCAATGAAGAAAAAGGTGGAGGAGAATGTGGAGCAAATTAAGTTTTCGAAATTTCTCGTCACCATCAAAACCGACGTGCCTCTCCCACTCGACCTCGACTCGCTGCGTCGCGCTGAACCCGACAACGCAGCACTGCGTAAAATCTACGAGCAACTAGAGTTTCGCTCCTTCCTCAACAAAATGGATGGCGGCACAGCCGAAATGCAAAAAAAGGTTGTCAGCATGGGCTCTCTCTTCGACACAGAGCCGAGCGACGGGCAAGAAACTACGAAAGAAACGAGCCACAAAAGGCTTGCCGACGTGCCTCATAATTACAAACTCGTTGAGAGTGAAGAGGATGCGCGCCATCTTTGTGACGAAATAATGACAAAGCAAGTGGTTAGTTTTGACACCGAAACCACCTCCATTCACGCCATCGACGCGCAATTGGTGGGTTTGAGCTTTAGCACGGCACAGGGAGAGGCTTGGTATGTGGCCGTTCCACGTGAAACGCAACAAGCGCAGCGCATGGTGGAAATTTTCCGTCCCTTCTATGAAAGCCGCGAAATCTTGAAGGTGGGACAAAACATAAAGTACGACCTCACGGTGCTCGCTAACTATAGCGTGAACCTAGCCCCACCGCTTTTCGACACCATGCTGGCTCACTACTTGGTGCAACCCGAACTACGGCACAACATGGACTATTTGGCAGAAATATACTTAGACTACCAAACCATCCACATCGACGAACTGATTGGCCCGAAGGGGAAAGCACAAAAAAACATGGCCGACCTTTCGCCCGCTGAAGTGTGCGACTATGCTTGCGAAGATGCCGACATTACCCTTCAGCTCTACGCTCCGCTGAAAGAGGAAATGGAGAAAAACGAGTTGACGCGCGTGTTTGAAGAAATTGAAATGCCGCTCATGCCCGTGCTGGCTCGCATGGAGCGCAACGGCGTGGTGCTCGACACGAAAGCGTTGAGCGACACGGGGCAGCAGTTTAAGGCGCGCATGCAACAACTTGAGCAAGAAATATTTGCCGAAGCGGGCCATGAGTTTCTCTTAACCTCGCCTCGCCAAGTGGGCGAAGTGTTGTTTGGCGAAATGAAACTGAGCGAGAAGGTGAAGAAAACGAAGAGCGGACAATACTCTACTAGCGAAGAGGTGCTCGAATCGCTCAAAGCGAAACACCCCATTGTGGAGAAGATTTTGGCTCACCGCGCGCTAAAGAAACTCATCAGCACCTACATCGACGCGCTGCCCAAGCTCATCAATCCGCGCACGGGGCACATTCACACTTCGTTTAACCAAGCCGTCACGGCCACGGGCCGACTGTCGTCGTCGAACCCTAACTTGCAAAACATTCCGGTGCGGGGCGACGACGGCCGCGAAATTCGCAAGGCTTTCGTGCCCGAAGAGGGGTGCATTTTCTTCTCGGCCGACTATTCGCAAATTGAATTGCGCATCATGGCGCACCTAAGCGGCGACGAACACTTGGTGAACGACTTTAATCAGGGGCGCGACGTGCACGCGGCCACTGCCGCCCGCGTGTTTCACAAAGACCTCAGCGAGGTGACGCGCGACGAGCGACGCAAAGCGAAAACGGCCAACTTCGGCATCATCTACGGCATCTCGGCTTTCGGCTTGGCAGAGCGAATGGACGTGTCGCGCACAGAAGCGAAAGAATTGATTAGTAACTATTTCACCACCTACCCCAAGGTGAAAGAATATATGCAGAAGAGTGTGGAATTGGCGCGCGAGCGGGGCTACATCGTCACGGCTTTTGGCCGCCGTCGCTACTTGGCCGACATCAATTCGCGCAACGCGGTGGTGCGTGGCTATGCGGAACGCAACGCGGTGAACGCTCCGATTCAAGGCACTGCAGCCGACATCATCAAAGTGGCCATGGTGCGCATTGACCAACGCTTCGAGAGGGAAGGGATTCGCTCGAAAATGATTTTGCAAGTGCACGACGAACTCAACTTTTCGGTGCTTCCCGAGGAATTGGCTCAAGTAAAGCAAATCGTGATTGAGGAGATGGAGCACGCCTACGCCTTGAGCGTGCCTCTCATTGCCGACTGCGGCGAGGGTAAAAACTGGCTTGAGGCGCATTAATAAGCACGCAACATTAGCTGAAAGAGCCTAAACAAAGACTTTCAACCGAACAAAAAAAGCGCGAGAACACTCTGAAAATCACAAGAGTGCTCTCGCGCAGCGTTATAATGAAAAAAAACAAACTTCTATTTGCCCATGAGATGCCACACGTCGTCTTCCGTGCATTGGAAAGGCCCAGAATGCTCTAATTTGAGCGTGGACATGGCGGCGGCAAAGTGGCCCGCCTCGCTGGGCGAAGCGCCTCGCGAACGCATATACAGATAGCCCGTGGAGTAGGTGTCGCCACAGCCCGTGGCATCAACCAACGATGAGGGCGGATAGGCGCAAACGTCGTAGAAATGGTCGTTTTCAAGAATCACTGAGCCGTAATTGCCTAGCGTGACACACACTTCGGCCACACCCCATTCGGCCAGTTGCAAAGCGGCATCGTGGGCCTCAGCGTGCCCCGTGAGCACCTCCATTTCATACTCATTCACTTTCAACACGTCAATGTGACGCAAGGCTTCGAGTTTATCCTTCCAGTCGCAAGCATACACCTGCTGGCCACGCACCTCGCGCAAATAGCCCTGCGAGTCAACGCTCACCGTGCCACGCTGCTTGAGCGAGCGAATCACGTCTACCGAGAAGTCATCGGCAAGAAGCGAACCTAAATGATACACGCTAGCCTGCACCTCACTGAGTGCCTCCACCGTGAAAGGGTCGGCCTTGGCCAGCACACGCTGTGTGCGATGGTTTTGATTTTCACCATACTTATTTTCGAAAAACACGGTGTGTTGCGAAGGCACCACGCTCACCTTCAAGCCCAAAGCCCGAAGTTCGTCAACAGCCGCCATATCGCTCGCCGCCAATGAGGTGACAAGTTCAAATTGCTCGCCCCCATTGAGGTGATACATAGCGTGAGCGAAATAGTAAGACGTGCCTCCCGGCATATCCACTTCGGTGTGGGGCGTAATATTTCTATCGTGCGTGATGTGCCCGATGCAACAAATTTTATTCATTTCGTGTTTCGTAAATCATTAAAGCGTGCAAATTTAACAAATTCTTTACAAATCAACCCCACCGCCCACCTACGCATTCTCTTATACTTTGTCAGTTTTCGCTAAAACTAGACAAAAAGAATAAGTTTTCTTACTTTTCGGACAATTCCGCTCTTCGAAAACAGCAAAGATAATTCCTTTTTTACCTCTTCTTTAAAAGAGAAATTCTACTTATTATAGAAGAGAAAAAAAACAACGTAAAGAGAGTTTACATCACCCACTCCATCCAATTATCTGGAGTAACGATGGCTTGTTCCTTTACGTCGTAGGTTGAAAGAAATGAGGCGGGAAATTTTGTGTTAGAACGCTTCGGATTCCATTTCAGTTCAAACAAGCTAAAACGGCCATCACACTCCTCAATGTAGTCAATCTTCTGCTGCTGACTAGTGCGCCAAAAGTAGGAATTAACGTAACGACCCGCATAATGATTGGCCTTTAAGCGCTCACTGATGAAGAAATTCTCCCACAACGCACCCACATCTTGACGAAGCGATAGAGGGGCGAAGTTTTGCAAAATGGCATTGCGTATGCCATTGTCGTAGAAGTAGTATTTCTTAGCCCGCTTCAGTTCGGTGCGAAGGTTACGGCTAAAGCCATTTAGTTTAAAAATAATGTAGCACTTCTCGAGCAAGTCGAGATATTTCTCCACTGTTTTGTTGTCTGAGCCCACCGTTTGCGCCAACTCGTTGAACGACACCTCGCTCGTTACTTGCAAGGCCAAAGCCGTGAGTAGCTTGCTGAGCAACGCTGGACGACGCACCTGCTCCAAGTGAAGCAAGTCTTTATAAAGATAGCTATTCGAAAGATTCTGAAGTAGCTCTTTGGCATCGCTTTCATGATTTAAGATGTCGGGATAAGAGCCATAAATCAACCGATTCTCGAAACTTTGCTTCACACCCAGCAACCCCTGCGATTGCATAAGCTCTTGGGTGGAAATGGGAAAGAGATGATACTCAAATTTGCGCCCCGTCAGCGGCTCATTCAGCCTATTCTGTAACTCGAGCGACGAGGAGCCCGTCACCAAGAGTTGCACCTCTGGAAAATTGTCGGTGATTCGCTTCAACACTAAGCCAATGTTTTCCACGCGCTGCGCCTCATCGATCATCACAATGCGGTTATTGCCAATCAGCAAGCGCAACTCCGACGAATTTATTTGGCTCAATAGCTCAATCACCTCGGGCTCGTCGCAATTTAATGACAACACAGGCTCGCTGCGTGGCTCAAGAAGCATTCTAAAAAGCGTGCTTTTACCCACTTGTCGGGCTCCGATTAAAATGACGGCCTTTCCGGCAAACATTCTTGCCTCTATTTGGTTTTGCAACTGTCGTTTAATCATAATCTGCTCGTATTTTTCGATTTATTTTCTCCCTTTCCAAACATTGTTCTTAGCCTTTACAACTTATGCAAAGATACGGAAGAATTTAGTCTAATCCCACAAAACTACCCTTATTTTGGGATTATAATCCTAAAATACCACCTTTATTTTGGGATTAGGGCGTTTTAAGGGAAAATTCCAAGCCATTAGAAAATGCCTATAACCAAGAAAAAAGAACGAACTGGCTAAAAGAGGAAGCCTAGAACAAAAGAAGCACAAACACAAAGCGAGAGAGGGAGCTATAGAGGGGATTTTACGTTTTTTCAACCGAAAACGCTTTGCACTTCGCACACGTTAAAGTAACTTTGCCCCAATTATGAACTTAACGTCAATCATTCGTCCCCTGTTCAACAGCCGGCTACGAGCCATTGAGCGCTACGGCCAGCACGCCGAGCAGATACAACGCAACGTGCTGAAAGGCTTGCTAGAACAAGCCACAAGCACCGAGTGGGGACAACAACATAACTACTCCCCCAGCCTAAGCTACGAGGAGTTTGCAGCCCGCACCCCCGTCAACACCTACGAGGAACTAAAGCAGGGAATCGACCGCATGCGCCACGGTGAAAAGAGCGTGTTATGGCCTGGGTTGGTGAAGTGGTACGCCAAGTCGTCGGGCACAACCAACGACAAGAGCAAGTTCATCCCCGTGAGCCAGCAATACCTTCACAACACTCACTATAAAGGCGGAACCGACGCCGTTGCGCTCTACCTTCACAACCATCCGCAAAGCCGGCTCTTCGATGGCAAAGCCCTCATCTTAGGCGGAAGCCACGCGCCAAACTACAACGTGGCACACTCTCTGGTGGGCGATCTTAGCGCCATTCTCATTGAGAACATCAACCCGCTGGTTAACCTTGTGCGCATTCCCCCCAAGAAAATTGCGCTGCTCAGCGATTTCGAAGAGAAGCGCGACCGCATTGCCCAAATAGCCATGCACAAAGACGTGACCAACCTTTCGGGCGTGCCCTCGTGGATGATGGCCGTGATTACTCGTGTGTTGGAGCTGAGCGGCAAGCAATATCTCGACGAGGTGTGGCCCAACTTGGAGGTTTTCTTCCACGGCGGCGTGGCCTTCACCCCCTATCGTGAGCAATATCACCGCCTGATACGTTCGTCCCGAATGCACTACATGGAAACGTATAACGCCTCTGAAGGCTTTTTCGGCCTACAAAACGACCCGCTCGACCCCGCAATGTTGCTGATGATAGACTACGGCGTGTTCTACGAGTTCATTCCGCTCGAAGAAGTGGGCAAACCACACCCCGAAGTGTTGCCACTGTGGGCCGTAGAGGCAGGGCGAAACTACGCAATCGTCATCACCACCGCCTGTGGCTTGTGGCGTTATCAGATAGGCGACACGGTGAAATTTACCTCGACCTCGCCCTATAAATTCATCATTAGCGGGCGCACCAAAAGCTTTATTAATGCCTTTGGCGAGGAACTCATTGTGGACAATGCCGAGAAAGGGCTTCACGAGGCTTGCTTACAGACGGGCGCAGAGGTGAGTGAATACACCGCCGCCCCTGTGTTTATGAACGACAAGGGCAAGTGCCGCCACCAGTGGGTTATAGAGTTTAGCAAAGCGCCGAGCGATGTGGAGCAATTCGCCACCCTGCTCGACCAAGCCTTGCAACGCATCAACTCCGACTACGAAGCCAAACGCCACAAAGACATCACCTTGCAACGCCTAGAGATTGTGGTGGCACGCCCCGGCCTTTTCAACGATTGGCTAAAGAGCCGCGGCAAACTAGGAGGCCAACACAAAGTGCCCCGACTGAGCAACAATCGCGAACTCATCGACCAAATTTTGACTCTCAACTAAATGCGCAAACATCTATTCCACCTTCTCATGCTGCTCACCGCAGCCTCACTTCTCACCGCCTGCGCCAACCCTGGCTCAGGCCCCGACGGCGGCCCCTACGACGAGACCCCGCCGCGCATTGTGGGCATGTCGCCCGCGCTTGGCCAAACCAATGAAAAAGCCAAGAAGGTGACTATTAGCTTCGATGAGATGATTAAGGTGGAGAATGCGCAAGACAAGATTATTGTGTCGCCCCCGCAAATAGAGATGCCCGACATCAAAACCTCGGGCAAGCGCATTAGCGTGCAACTGCAAGACACGCTAAAGCCCAACACCACCTACACCATCGACTTTAGCGACGCTATTGTCGACAACAACGAGGGCAACCCTCTTGGCAACTTCACCTACTATTTCAGCACAGGCGCTCAACTCGACACGATGGAAGTGGCTGGCCGCGTGCTTGAGGCGCAAAACTTAGAGCCCATCAAGGGCATTTTGGTGGGATTGCACAGCAACCTAGCCGACTCCGCCTTCACCGCCCTACCCTTTAGCCGTGTGGCGCGCACCGACGCCTCTGGCCACTTCTGCATCAAGGGTGTGGCGCCCGGCACCTACCACATTTTTGCGCTGAAGGATATGGACGGAGATTTTAAGTATAGCCGAGGCGAAATGATAGCCTTCAGCCCTGAAAAGGTGGTGCCCTCCTCGTTTGCCGACGTGCGACACGACACCCTTTGGGCCGACACCGTGCGCATCGACACCATTCGCGCCACGCCCTACACCCACTACCTGCCCGACAACCTCGTGTTGCTTGCTTTCAACGAAACGAACACCAACCGGCAGTTTCTTAAAGCTAAGCGCGAGCCCGAATATTTCCGCACCTTCTTCACTGCGCCCTCTAAGCAAGCGCCTATTGTGCGCGGCCTCAACTTTGAAGCCGAGGGCAAACTCATTGAAGACCGCTCGTTGGGCAACGACACCATCACCTACTGGCTTAACGACACCACGCTCATTAAGCAAGACACACTCACCATTGCCTACACCTATGAGTGTACGAACGACTCCACCTACGAAAACTTTCTTCGCACCGACACGCTCGACCTCGTGCCGCAATTCTCCTACGCCAAGCGCCAAAAGTTTGCTCAAGAGGACTATGAAAAGTGGAAAAAGGGCCTTGAGAAGCGACACAAGCGCGGCGACTTCTCACAAGAAGAGCCACCAGCGAAACCTCTGGCCATCAAGTTTAGCAGCAGTTCGAGCATCAACCCCGACGAGAACCTACACTTCACCCTACCCGAGCCCGCCCGGCGCGTCGACACCACCTTCTTTCACCTCTACACGGTGAAAGATAGCGTCTACACCGAGCAGCGCTTTCGTTTGGAGCAAGACCCCGGCTCCCTGCTCAACTACACCCTGCGAGCGGAGTGGCGACCGGGGCAGAAGTTTGTGCTTAACGTCGATTCGGCCGCCATCGAAGGCATTTCGGGCAAGGTGAGCAACACCCACGACGCCAAAATCGACATTGCCAATGAAGAGAAATACGGCTCACTCTTTCTCAACATCCCCGACGCCGACAGCACGGGCCTTGTGCAGCTCATTTCGAGCGACGAGAAGGTTTATAAACAGGTAAAGGTGCAAAACCATCGAGCCGACTTTTTCTATCTAAAGCCAGCCGACTTCTACGTGCGCTACATTGCCGACCGCAATCAAAACGGTCAGTGGGACCCGGGCTCTTACGCCACGCAGCAGCAGGCCGAAGAGGTTTACTACTACCCCGACAAATTCACCATTCGCGCTAACTGGGACATTGAGCAAACTTGGCAACTCAAGGCTCTGCCCATCGACAAGCAAAAGCCCAAAGCCATTACCAAACAAAAGGCCGATGCCACAAAGCAAACGCCACGCAGCCGCAATGCGGAGCGAGAAAGACAAAAAAGAGGTAATTAAAACTAGAGAATAAATATGAAAAGACTCATGCTAGCGCTGCTCTTCGCCCTGACAGCAGCCTTTCAAGCCAGCGCCCAATGCTCATCGAGCAATTCGGCCTTCAAGAGCGGCGAAACGCTCATCTACGACCTCTACTTCAACTGGAAGTTTGTGTGGATTAAAGTGGGCTCAGCCTCAATGAACACCACGCAAACGAGCTACGGAGGCCACCCCGCCCTGCGCAGTTACCTCATTACGCGCGGCTCAAAGCAAGCCGACAAAATTTTTGTGATGCGCGACACGCTCATGGCCTACACCGGGCTCGACCTCGTGCCTAAATATTACGTGAAGAAAGCCTTTGAGGGAAAAACTTACCGCAGAAACGAGGTGTGGTACTCCTACCCCAACGGCAAATGCAGCGTGAAGATGCGCTATCAGCGCGACAACAACCCCGCCTCGCACCACTCTTACTCGAGCCGTTATTGCGCTTTCGACATGATTAGCATGCTGATGCGCGCTCGCTCTTTCACGGCCGAGGGTATGAACGTGGGACACCGCATTAACTTCCTTATGGCCGACGGCAGTTCGTGCGAGTGGAAGAGCGTGATTTATCGTGGCAAGAAAACGATTAAGATGGAGAACAGCAACGCCAAATATCGTTGTCTCATTTTCTCTTTTGTGGAGAAAGAGAACGGTAAGGAGCGCGACATCGTGACCTTCTACATCACCGACGACAAAAATCACCTGCCCGTGCGCCTCGACATGAACCTCAACTTTGGCACGGCCAAAGCCTACCTTAGCGGTGCCCGAGGCTTGCGCAACCCGCAAACGGCGAAGCTTAAATAAGCGCCTATTCACTTGCCCGAAAGGGCTAGAAACACGCAAAAAGTTCTTGAAAAATCAGCGAAAACGAGCATTTTTTCTCGCTTTTCGCTGATTTTTCAAGAACTTTTTTCTTTGTGCTTTATGCCAAACAGCGCTAGCTCTTGGGGGGCGACGCGTCCCGCGTCGGGGCTAGTGGAAAACGAATAAGAATGAAAGCATAACAAACACGTCAATACTCTCTATTGCATTTTCTTGCAACATTTCTTCTTGCCCCGACGCGGGACGCGTCGCCCCCCAAGCAGTCACGGCCCTACTCCTCACACTCGCCCGTTAGCGCCTCGGGGATGTGGCTCGAGGGCGAGAGGCCCTTCTTTTTCCACCCCTCGAGCTGACTCACAATATTGCCGCGGCCAGTGGATAGCTGACCCTGCGCCTCGTCGAAGGTGCGCTGCAACTGACTGATGCCGTTGCCAATTTTCACAAAGTTTTGAGCAAAGGTGGTGAACTTCTTATAGAGTTTCTCGGCCGAGGTGTAGATTTCCTTCACCGAGCGGCTTTGCAGCTCACTCTGCCACAAATTATAGGCCAATTGCAGGGCCATGAGCAAGTTGGTGGGGTTGATTAAAATGACGCGCTGAGCGTAGGCCTCAGTGGGCAACGTGGGTTCGGCATTCACGGCTGCCACATAGGCGGCCTCGCCGGGAATAAACATCAACACGTAGCCAATTGAGTCGGGCACAAGACGGTCGTAGCTTTTTGCCGAGAGTTCTTTAATGTGTTGGCGCACACTGCGCACGTGTTCGCGCAGCAGGCGGTCTTGCTCCACGGCATCGTCGGCCGCCACATAGTCGGTAAAAGCCTTGAGCGACACCTTCGAGTCAATCACCAAGTTGCGGCTTTCGGGCAAATGCACCACCACGTCGGGAATGGCCGTTGAGCCCTTGCCGTTGTCGAGGTGCTGCTGAAGGGTGTAGTCGCGCCCCTCGGTAAGTCCTGAAGCCGATAGCAGATTAGCCAACACGGCCTCGCCCCAATTGCCTTGCAACTTGGTGTTGCCCTTTAGGGCCTTAGCCAAATCTTCAGCCTCGCGCCCTAGCGTGCTGGTTTGCTCCACGAGGGCTTTGATGTAGCCGTCGAGCGAAGCGTTGCCCTTTACAAACTGCGAGCGAAACTCCTCGATGTCGTGCCCTAAAGGGCGCAGCAAGGCCTCAAGCGAGTGAAGGTGTTGCGTGCGCAAAGAGTCGCTCTGCGTGCGTATCATCTCGGCCGAGGTGGCCTTAAATTCGGCGCGCAAAGCCTGCGCTTGCTGGCGTAATGCCTCAGCCGCATGCTGCCGCGCCGCTTTCAGTTCGGCTTGCGCCGCCACCGCCTCGCGCTGACTGCGCAAAGTGCCCACGGCATAACCAGCCACAAGGGCCACCACCACGGCTACGAGAGAGAGAATAATCGTCATAGAGAGAGTTGAAAATTAAAATAGGCTGGCCAAATAAGCCACCAAGGGGATGCTCACCACCGAGAGAAGGGTGGTGATGAAGAGGCCTTGCGTCATTACGCGCTCATCCTTGCCATATTGCAAACAGAGCATGATGCCGTTGGTGGCCACGGGCATGGCGCTCAACACCACAGCCACGTCGCTCACAAAGGGATTCACGCCCATCAAGGCCAACACGGCGCCCACTAGCAGGGGCAACACGAGCAAGCGCAGCAGCGTCATGCCATAAACGAAGCGATTTCCGAGCATATCGCGCACGGGGATGTGGCTCAGGCTAGAACCAATGATGAGAAGGGCGCAGGGGGTGGTTAAATCGCCCAACAGGTGAAACCACTCGCCCACGGGAGTGGGCATTTGAATGCGCGCCACGGCAATCACCACTGCTATGAGCGAAGCCACCACACAGGGTGAGAGAATGAGTTTGGGCGAGAATGCGCTTTTGGCTTTACCGCCGTTAATAAACGACACCCCCACGGTGAACACCAACAAATTAAACGGAATGTTGAGCACTGAGGCGCAGAACACGGCTTTCGGGCCGAACACGGCGTCGCACACGGGGTAGCCAATGAAGCTCACGTTGCCAAAGGCAAGCATAAAACTCAGCAAGCCTTTTCGCGCCGCGTTCACCTTCCACACGTGGGGAATGAGGTAGGCCATGCCAATGAGCACTATATAGTTCACCACGGCCACCACGGCCAGCGCCAGGAGTTCAGAGTTTTCAAAGGCCAAGTCCTTCCCCATCACCGAAGCTAGAATGAGCGCCGGCATAGAGATGTTCATGATGAAGATAGAGAGTTTGCGGTCGAGTTCCGCCGCCCAGAGGTCGCGTTTCGCAGCAAATAGGCCCACTAGCACGATGCCGAAAATCATCAGCATCTGCGTCACAATGTGTAGAATGTCCATGAATAGTTTAGTTTTGCGCCTGCAAAGTTACCTATTTTAATAAAACGAAGATAAAATTATCCCTTAGTTTAACCATCGCAAGCGCCAAACGCTAGCTTCTTCCAGGGGCAAACGCTAGCTCCTTCTGGGGGCGACGCGTCCCGCGTCGGCAAACAGCAAGGTCCTCCCTACCCCACCCAAGCAACATAACACAACATCTCCCCAACAAGCCGACGTAGCCTCAACGCATCGGCCTAAACGCTCACACAAAGCGCTTATCAGCGCGCAACATCGGCGAATTAAGTCACCGTACATCGGTCGGTGTACGCTCGTACATCGGTCGGTGTACGCTCGTACATCGGTCGGTGTACAATCGTCCAACGGTCGGTGTATGGTGATCTGAATCACGGTTTAGAAACGACTACAGGCGAGGTTAACACCCCTTCTAAACCGCAAAAGAAAAGCCTTGACAGATTGATTTTGAATCAGTCTGTCAAGGCTTTTCATTGGATACGCTCAGCTTGATTGTGCCGAAGCTTTTTATATTAACTAAAGAGTTTAAAACACCTCATTCAGTTCTATTCTGGTTGGAACTTTAGATTATATACTTCTTGTGTGCGTTGCTTATAAAATTCGCGAATTTCATCACCTGCAAATTTAGAGGGACTACTTCCATAGCCATCTTGCGCTGAATTGACATCGGCATAACTAAAGACAGGCACAAAATCTTTGCAGTGTGCGTCGTTGCTAGGAGCCGTTTTCTTGGTGTAGTAGATTGTGCCAGGGCTTTTAGGATAGTATTTAATGGTGTATACCGTGGCTTGATCAACCTTTTTAGTGAATTGATTAATGAAGGAACTTTCCGTATTAAAGTTCACGCTTATGCTGTAGTATTCACCATAATCATCACTTTCTTTTTTGTAATTGTAAATAGCATTATTAGCAGATAATGTTGACCAAATACTATTCAATACCTCTGTATCAGCATTTTTCATTGCATTATTTTTTGCTATGTCGTTCCAAGGACATATCCAGATTGAAGGGTTAAGATTGTAAGCAAAAGCTCTCAATAGTTGGAAAGTAATGTAAACAGCCTGTTTGTCGGTCACTTTCAAGCCACTGTGAGTGAAAGACTTAGGTTGTGTTATGTTACTTATAAACAAGGCTTCGTCGCTATAATTAGCATCATTCACTGCGATGCCATACATGTTATTTGCTGGCTTTATGCAAGTATGCACTTCGCCATTTTCAAAATTTAAGCCATCAAGTTCCGTGTCGCCAAAAGTGAAGTAGGGGGTAAAACCTTCATTACCGGGTTCGCTTCCATAGTTCTTTTCATTTTTATAGACAAAAATATCATGTATGTTTTTCCCGGGAGCGGAAGTTTGAAAACTTTCGGTGGGTTTATTGTCGTTGGCATCCTTAAACAAACGTCCTTGCAATTGCGCTCCAGTGCGATATTTCACCACAAAGAGGTTTTTGTAACCTTCTATAAGATCTCCATTTGAAGATTCTTCGGGACGGAAACAAAGATTGCTAAAATCTTTAGTTTCATTATTATTCCACTCAACGGTGGGAGTAGTTACGCTGCTAGAAAAGAGTTTGTCATTGTTAAAGTTTAAAGCCAATTGAAGAAGATACACCTTGTAGGTGTTTGACTTAAACAAACTATATTTGCCAGTATATCCATAATAAAGCACACATGGGGTAAACATTGTGTTGCCGATGAATCGATTGAGAAAATTCTGCACTTTATTAACATACTTATCATCTACCTGCTCGAAAGTATTAGCATAGTAATGAGGAACAATCTTATCCCAAATGTCTTTTCTCCTCCATAGATTGTTGAGTTTTGCAACATGTTCTGATGTAAAAACATTTGTATTGATTTTGTCGAATTGAGCAAGGTCAACAAAATTCTTAGGTTCATTGATAATGCGCAAGAGATTGAAGAAATTCAACACCATGCGTTGGTTTTTGTCTTCAATCTTGCCTAGGCTAGTGGGTAAGGTGAGTGTGTTTTCAACTGACTTAAAATTCTCATTATTGTCAAGTTGGAAGGTGCACCAATGAGTTTCTTTTAAACCCATGCTCTTGTTGGCGGGACGCACACACACCCAATAGTTTTTATCAATTTCTATCACATCGCCAAAAGAGTAGTAATACTCCTCATTCGTGCCATCGTTATTGCCAATTACGGAGGCGGGCACGAAGCGAATTTCTTGCAACGTGGGGAGTTGCTGAATGTTGACCTTAACGGTGGCGTAAAGGTCTGTTTGATTGTTGGGCGTGAAGGTGAGTGACCCAATGCCGTCCATCTGCCAGGTGTCGGTGGTGGCGGAGCCGCTATTCGATTTGCCCACGTAGCTGCAATATTCGCGATAGGCTTCGTCTACGCTCGTGGTGGCCACAAGGCGCACGCTTGAAGCGGTGGCCTCATCGGCTGCCTGGCCAATGGTGGGTTCGCTCACGATATACTTGTCGGAGTTCCAATTATCGGGCAGAGAGTCTACACTGGCCAGAGCACCCATTAAGCGCTGCAGGCTGATTTGTTTTTCCCACTCTTTGTCGGTGAGCTCGGTGTTAGAGCCGTTGTTGCCATCGCCTCCACCATTGTTGAGGTCGTTGTCGCTGCATGAGGTGAGCGAGAGGCTGAATCCAAGTCCGAAACCAAGGGCTAGAGTCAGCAAGGTTTGTTTTAGTTTCATTGTGATATTGTTTTTTGTGGTGTTATGATGTGGTGATAAAAATGCAAAAAAATGAAATACTAGAGCAAAAATACAAACACTTTCTGAAATTCTTACACTTTTAGAAGAGAAAATGCTCATTATTAACGCGAAGGGGCTACACAAATAAGCTATGTGAAGAGCAGAAAACTAATTTACTATTCATTTACTATTCGAAATATTGTTACTTTTGCGATATGAATAACGAGAAGGATTATATTGCATCGTTTGACGAATATCTCCATCAAGAAGAACCCTCAAAGCAAGAAAGTGCTGCAAACTGGCAGACTGCCATCGGACTGCAGGCTGTGGACGGCTTGCAGCCTTCGGCG
>CAVKKI010000036.1:0-16175 GCA_963656725.1 Oribacterium sp.
GCGAGGGACGAGTAGATTGCGTGGTAGAAACTCCGAAACACGTTTACATCTTCGAGTTTAAGCGCGATAGCTCGGCCGCTGAGGCTCTCAAACAAATTGAGGAGAAAGGCTATGCCCGAGAATATGCCACCGACGAGCGAACCGTGCATCAAATAGGCTGCAACTTCTCGTCAGAGACGGGTACTCTTGATGGATGGGAAATGAAGTAGTAGTTTGTTGCTTCGCCAGCTTATAAATAATCAAAAAAGAAACAAATCCGCATAACTCCATGAGCTATGCGGATTTGTTATTTCTAAAATCGACTATTGTTTAGTAGAGTAGAAATTACAAAACGGGGGGCGCAATTCTAGTTTGTAACCTTATGTTGTAGGCATTCGTCCCGAAGGTCAATGCCGTTTTTGTGAACATTCAGCGCAGCAACCTGTCACCACATAGTTGGCCGAGGTGAGGGTGAAACCTGTGGGCAATGAAACAGCCGGAACGGGCAAGCCGCGAAGGCAGAAAGTGCGGCCGCAACGCTCGCAGCGAAAGTGAGTGTGCACGTCGTCAAGACCCTCATGCCCCTCCTCGCCGCAGTGGCAGGTGGGATCGCAAAGCGCATATTTCACCATGCCCGAGCCATCCTCGATGCTATGAACCAAATGGTGAGAGAGGAAGAGCGTGAGTGTGCGGAAAATGCTCGACTTGTCCACCGTTATCAAGCGTGCCTCAAGGTCGGTGAGCGAGAGGGCGCATTCGGCATGCTCCAATTCGTTGAGCACCAACACACGCACAGAGGTGGGCTTGATGTGGCGAAGCTGAAAGAGCTCGTCGTTGCGGTTATTGTTCATAATGAATGTTGCGTTATTTACGTATTAAATAAGTGTTGGCCACACAAAGCAAGGCCACACCTGTGTCGGCCAGCACGGCAACCCAAAGATTGGCGAAGCCTAGAGCGCTAGCTACCATCACGCCGACTTTAATGCCTAGAGCTAGACTGATGTTGCAGCGCACCAATGTGCGTGTGCAGCGGCCTATTTGCACCGCATCGGCAATGCGTTGCAGTCGATCGGTTTGTATGACCACATCGGCCGTTTCCACTGCAGCGTCGGCTCCCGAACCGCCCATAGCGAAGGCCACGTCGCTCAGCGCCAACACTGGGGCATCGTTGATGCCATCGCCCACAAAGGCCACTTTCTTTCCCTTGGGCAGTTGTTGCTTGATGCGTTGCATTTGTTCCACCTTACCCTCGGGCAGAAGGTCGGCACAGTAATGATCCACTCCCAAGCGCTCGGCTAGGTGTTTCACCACAGCCGAACGGTCGCCCGAGAGCACGCTGATGTGTGCAATGCCCATTTGGTGCAAGCGCACAATGGCTGCGGAGGCGTCGGGGCGCGGTTGGTCGGCAAGTGCCATTCTGCCGGCAAACTTACCATTTATTGCGCAATATACATAGGTGTAGGCTGCATTTTCTTCCGCCCGACCCTCGATTTCCACGTTTTGCGAGGTGAGCCATTCTGCCTTTCCCACCAACACGTCTGTTCCCTCCATTTGGGCCCGCAAACCCATGCCTGCTTCTTCGCTCACCTCTGTGGCTTGTAATGCGGGCAATGATTGCGCTTTCGCCACAATGGCGCGGGCTATGGGGTGTGTGCTGTTGCGCTCCACGGCCGCCATGGTTTGTAGCAATCGTTCTTCAGTCAGGCCCTTAGCAGTGTCAACGTTTTCCACAGCAAACGTGCCCGTGGTGAGTGTGCCCGTTTTGTCGAACACTATATGTGAAAGTTGCGTCACGGCATCAAGGAAATTGCCGCCTTTAAACAAAATGCCTTTGCGCGAGGCCACACCTATGCCGCGGAAGTAGGCCAATGGAATGCTCACCACCAAGGCGCACGGACAAGAGATGACTAAGAACACCAAGGCGCGATATAACCACTCGCTCCATCCGCCCACGAAGAGTGGTGGAATGAGGGCCGTGAGCGCGGCCAAGCCCATCACGATGGGTGTGTAGATGCGGGCGAAGCGGCGAATAAACATTTCGGCGTGCGATTTGCGCGAGGAAGCGTCTTCCACCATTTCAAGAATGCGTTGCAAGGCGCTTTGTGCGTAAGGCTTCGTCACTTCCAGTTGCACCACTCGCCCCAAAGCAATCATGCCAGCGGCTACTTCTTCGCCTTGGTTGATGACGCGTGGCACGGATTCGCCCGTTAGAGCGGCCGTGTCGAACTCGGCTTGTGGGGTGAGCAGTTTGCCATCGAGTGGCACCCGGCTACCAGTCACCACCTCCACCACATCGCCCACCTTCACCTCTTCGGGCTTGCGCTCTTGGCGCGTGCCATCGGCCGTAATCACAGTGGCTGCATCGGGGCGCAGATTTACCAATGCCTTGATGTCGCGACGTGCACGGCCCACGGCTCGGTTTTGAAAATATTCGCCCACGGAGTAGAACAATAACACCGCCACAGCCTCGGGATATTCACCAATGGCAAAGGCTCCCACGGTGGCCAATAGCATCAGAGTGAACTCGTTAAACACATCGCCCTCGCGCACCTCCTCCCACGCTTCTTTCATAATGGGCAAGCCTAGTGGCAGATAGGCCACCACGAAAAGCAGCCATTCGTAAGAGGAGGGTAGGGGATTGGCCACAATGCCCCACACTAAGAGTACGGCCGAGGCAATCATGGGCCACACTTCGCGCCAAACGGACTCCTCACTGTGAGCCTCGTGAGAGTGGTGATGGCAGCAGCAACCCCCTTCTTCGTTGGGGTGGCTGTGTTCCTCAGAGTGGTTGTGAGAGTGTGCGTGCGCAGCGCAATGGCAGTTTGACTGATGAGAGTGTTTTTTACACATAATTTCTTATCTTTTTTATGCCTTATCTTTTTCTTGTTTCTGCTGCAAAGGTAGGGCAAAGTCTTCGCAACTGGGTTGCAAATGAGGGAGAGGCTCAAAATAAGGTCACGAAATGCATCTCTAACCGAATAGGATTGACTTAACGCTATTCGTCTCTCTGCACCTAAAGATGCCCCTATAAAGTGTTTCAGTAGCATTTTTCTTTAAATCAGTCATAGTCAGTAGTAACAAACTGCTAGTTCCTCTGAATTTATAAGATGAAAGAGCTATATTTTAAAGTATGTGGCTGAACTCGCAAGAAAGAGTTCAGCCCTTTTAGGGGTATTGTGTTGATTATAAAATTATCTCCTAAATTGAAAATCTTGGGAATTTGTAATTGAAAATCTTGGGAATTTTGCGAAAGACGATTTTTTCTAATTAGGAATATTATGCATCCTAATTCTACAACAAGGTAAGGAATTGTCTACCAAACAGGTAGACAATTCTATGTTTCCTTTAGATTGAGATTAAAAGGAAGTAATGGAGCATCGTCATCACTGCCATTGAAGCGGTCGAAGTCGGAAACATACGAGCGGTCTTGAATGAGTTTATGTTTCTCATATTCATCATACGCCTTAGCTCTTGCTTCCTCTTGTGATACGAGCAAAAAGATTTGTGCGGCCGTTTTAGTTTGGTTTTAAAAGACGGGTTAGAGAATTTGTTACACGGCGTTGAATTTTTGCTTGAATGGTGAAGCAAGTAAGCGTACACCGACCGATGTACGCTCGTACACCGACCGATGTACGAACGTACACCGACCGATGTACGATTGTACACCGACCGATGTACGAACGTACACCGACCGATGTACGGTGATAAAAAAAACGGTTCAGAAATTTGCTCGATGGGGCTTGTTGTTTTTCTTGAGTGGGTATGCTTGCATTATGTGTTTCCCATTTAAGGGTGGCTCTATAAATTATCCTTTCCCTAAATGGAAAAGCTGTGGCAAAAAGACCTGCAAACTTTCGTTTTTGTGCCAACAAACACATATCTTTGTGTTTGGAACACGAATGCTTGCGTAGTTATGCTTTTGCTCTTTCAGAGCGTACTTTTCTACTCAACTGTAACCCAGGGCGCCGCTTCGCTTGCCCTGGGCTAGGTGCATGCATTGGGCTTTCAGCCCGCCCTTAAATGAAAGAGTATTATAAAATTATTTCTGAACGCCTACTTACCTACTTATACCTATTGTGTAGATATAAAGCAAGTGGCGGAAGAGTGTTTTGCTCTTCCGCCACTTGGTGTGTAAGGGAATTTTTTATTAATGGGGGAAATATACGATTTCCCATTTTAAGCAAGAATTTTAGAAATAGCCTTCGCGCTTTTTCTGTTCCATTGAGGCGTCTTGGTCGAAGTCGATGACGCGGGTGGTGCGCTCGCTCTTGGTGGTGGTCATCATTTCTTCCACAATCTTTTCAATGGTGTCGGCTTCGCTCTCGATGGCACCTGTGAGAGGCCAGCAACCGAGGGTGCGGAAGCGAATTTTGCGCATCTCAATCTTGTCGCGGTATTCGGCGGGAAGGCGGTCGTCGTCGGGCATGATGAGCTGGCCATCCATCTCCACCACTGGGCGCTCTTTAGCAAAATAAAGGGGCACGATGGGGATGTTTTCAAGGCGAATATATTGCCAAATGTCGAGCTCCGTCCAGTTGCTCAAGGGAAACACGCGAATGCTTTCGCCTTTGTGAACGCGGGCGTTGTAGATGTCCCAAAGTTCGGGGCGTTGATTCTTCGGGTCCCATTGGTGAAATTGGTCGCGGAAGGAGAAGATGCGCTCTTTGGCACGGCTTTTCTCTTCGTCGCGGCGAGCACCGCCAAAAGCTGCGTCGAAATGGTATTTGTCGAGACCTGCCTTCAGGGCTTGCGTCTTCATCAAGTCGGTGTGCACTTTCGAACCGTGGGTGAAGGGGCCAACGCCTGCTTTAAAAGCCTCCATATTGCTCTCCACAATTAGGCGCCATCCGTGCTCCTTGGCATACCAGTCGCGAAATTCGAGCATCTCCTTAAATTTCCACTTCGAGTCGATGTGCATCAAGGGGAAGGGTGGACGGCCCGGAGCGAAAGCCTTTTCGGCCAAGCGCACCATCACGCTCGAGTCTTTACCAATGCTATAAAGCATCACGGGGTTTTCAAATTCGGCGGCCACTTCACGAATGATGTGAATGGATTCTGCTTCGAGCTCCTTGAGGTGGCTCAAACTATAGTTTTCTGTCATTGTTTTGCTAATTCGTCGTTTTGCTAACGTTGCCCCAAGGGTGGGGCGCAATTTTCAGCGACAAAGTTAAGGCTTTTTTCGCAAATTTGCTTACTTTTGCGCTATTACTTAAATATGTCTCTCTAAGCAAGCAATGAAACAACTGCACATTATCACCCCTGTGAAAGACTCTATCGACTCCACGCTCGAAACCATTCGCGCAGTGCTGGCCAGCCATTTCACGGTGCCTTTCACCTACACTCTCTATAACGATTTCTCCACGCCCGAAAACACGTTACGCTTGCAGCAAGCGGCCCAAGAAATGGGTTTTGAACTGGTCAACTTAAGCGACCTCACCACTCACCCCTCGCCCAACTATTTGCTAGTGTTGCAAACGGCTCAGCGCCGTGCGCTCGAGGCCGATGCTGCCTTGTGCATTGTGGAGAGCGATGTGGTGGTGCAGCCTCACACGCTGCAAAGCCTTTTCGACCAAGCCGCTCAGCGCAATGATTGCGGCATTGCGGCCTCGGTGACGGTGGACGACGAGGGGAGCATTAACTACCCTTACCTCTTTGCCCGTGGCCGTGAAAATCAAGTGGTCGACACGCGCAAGCATTGCAGTTTTTGCTGCTCGCTGCTCACTCCCGCGCTGCTCGCTGCTTTCCCCTTCACCCAGCTTAATCCAGAGAAAAACTGGTTTGACGTGACCATCTCGCATGAGTCGCTGCAAAAGGGATTTCATAATTACCTATTCACGAATTTGCCTGTGATTCATCGACCGCACCAAAGTCGCCCGTGGAAGCAGTTGAAATATAAAAACCCACTGAAATATTATTGGTTGAAATACACGAAAGGACTAGATAAAATTTAATATGAAAACGACCTTCTCCCTACGCTTCGCCTTAGTTTGGCTTCTTGCTTTCTGCGCTGCCACCTGGGGCGCTCAAGCACAAACTGCTGCCGATGAGGTGGAGCATGAGGTGCTGCTCGAAACCACAAAGGGCAATATTCGCGTAAAGCTCTATAACGACACGCCCCGGCATCGCGACAACTTCTTAAAACTTGTGCGCGAGGGCTTCTACAACGGACTGCTCTTTCACCGCGTTATCCCCGATTTTATGATACAAGCCGGTGATTCGGCCAGCCGCCACGCCACCGAGGGGCAGCTGCTTGGTGATTCGCCCGAGCCCTACACCCTTCCAGCCGAAATTCATTTTCCACAACATTATCACAAGCGCGGTGCATTGGCTGCGGCTCGTGAGGGTGATGAGGTAAATCCGCAGCGTGCCTCTTCGGCCTCGCAGTTTTACATCGTTACGGGGGCCATCTTTACCGACTATGGCCTCGACCAAGTGCAGCAACGCCTCGACTCGGTCACCCACAAACAAGTGCGCCTCACACCAGCCATCAAAGAAACCTATCGCTCGATTGGCGGCGCACCGCATCTTGACGGGCAATACACTGTGTTTGGCGAGGTGATTGAGGGCTTCGAC
The DNA here is from genome assembly GCA_963656725.1 of Oribacterium sp. Classification (GTDB taxonomy): domain Bacteria; phylum Bacteroidota; class Bacteroidia; order Bacteroidales; family Bacteroidaceae; genus Alloprevotella. Next base: position 6,553 of record CAVKKI010000036.1, read on the forward strand.
ATCACCGACATCATTCAGTGGGCGGGGCGCGACGAGCATAACCGCCCGTTCGAGGACATCCGCATCACACGGGCCACGGTGACGAAATAAGCCGTTCCTCGATTGCATGAAAAAAGCCATTTGCCTTCCTTTTTAAAGGAGGACAAATGGCTTTTTATGTCAGAGTAATGCAGCTCTTATAGCGTGCGATAGTCGCGGCTATAGCGTAGCATTTGTTGATCGTAAGGCTCGTCGTAGCTAAGCGTCACGTTGGTGATGTTGCCTTCAGCGTCGCGCTCGGCTTTGTAGACGGGGTTGATGAAGCCCTTGTAGGGCGAGAGGTGAAGTTTTTCGTAGCGCTCAAGAATTTCTTTGTGAAGCGTGGGGTCGATCTTCACGCCGTAGGTCTCCACCAATTGGCGAGCCCCTTCGTAGTCGCCCTCGCTCTTAATGCGCTGAATTTCGGCCAAGAGTTTGCCAAAGAGCGTGCGCAGCGCGGCGTAGTCGTTGATTTTAACATAGGTTTTTCCGCTTTTCTTCACCAGTTCCACCACCTTTTTGTCTTTGCCCTTTTCGTAGGCCCAACGGGCAATGAGGGCGCGGTTGCGCATGTGTGCTTCTTCAATGTTGTTGCCGGGCTTAATGCGCACAAGCTGCGTCATTAGGCCGTTCATCATGTAGGTGTAGTATTGGCTTTTGTAAGCTTCGAGATTGGGCGTTAGGCCCAGGTCAACGAGCTTTTGGTCGGCCACGTAGTAAAGGCCAAATAAGTCGGCGCGGGCCTCTTCAATGGTCGAGCCATAGGCTTTCAGCGAGTCGGGGTCGGTGGTGGGCAAGAGTTTGCCGCTGCCGTGGCCGAGGCATTCGTGAAGGTCGGTGTGAAGGTCGTCGCAAGCGTCGCCATACTTATTAATGAGTTCGCGCGTGGCGTTGTCAATCACAAACTCCTTGTCCATGCCGCTGCCGTGTGCCGCCTTGTTGTAGGCGTCGGTGAGGTTGCCAATGGTCACGCTCTTTGAACCGAACTCGCGGCGCACCCAGTCGGAGTTGGGCAGGTTGATGCCGATGGCGGTTGAGGGGTAGAGGTCGCCACCGAGAATGGCGGCGGTGATTACCTTGGCCGAAATGCCCTTACACTCTTCTTTCTTAAACTCTGGCGCCACGGGCGAGTGGTCTTCAAACCATTGAGCGTTGGCCGATAGCTTCTTGGTGCGCTCGGTGGCAGCAAGGTCTTTAAAGTTGACGATGGCCTCCCACGAAGCTTTCATGCCCAGAGGGTCGCCATAGCTTTCGGTAAAATAGTTGGTAAAGTCCACTAGGCTCTCCGTGTCTTTGAGCCAATGAATGGAGTAGTCGTCGAAGGTGCGGAGGTCGCCCGTGCGATACACTTCTACCAAAAGGTCGATCACACGCTGTTGCTCGGGCGTGTCGGCAAAGGGTCGAGCTTTGAGCAGATTGTCGACAATGCGCTCGATGGGGGCGGAGTAGAGGCCACCCACGCGCCACACGTTTTCGGTGAGCAAGCCATATTCATTGCGCTCCAAGCGGCTGTTCATGCCCATCATAATGGGGCGAGGGTCGTTGGCCGGCTTGCGCTGAGCATAAAACTCTTCAGCCTCGGCTTGGGTGATGCCTGGCGCGTAGTAGTTGCAAGCCGAGGTGGCAATGAGGTCGTCGCCATCACGCTGATTTACACGCATGGTCATCACGTTGGGGTTGAACATCACGGGGAAGAGTTCGTCACACATCTGTTCAAGGCTCTGGCCTTGCAAAGGGAGTTCGCTTTGAGGCACGGCCTGCAAGGCGCTGCGCAACTCTTGCTCGGTGAATTCGGGCAAGAATTTCTCGCAACCATAGTGATGGTGAATGCCCGAAGAGAACCACACGCGCTTGAGGTAGACGCTGAGTTGCTGATAGAACTTATCCGACTTCTTGCCCGTGTAGTGGGTGTAGACGGCTTCGAGCAGGGAACGGATGCGCAGGTTGTAGCGCCCGTTTTGGTCGAAGAGGATGTCGCGCCCTGAGAGGGCGGCTTCTTGCAGATAGTAAATGAAGGTTTTCTCCTTCAAAGTGAGTTGGTCAAAACCCTCCACTTTGTAGCGGAGCATTTGAATGTCGGCGAAACTTTCGTCGGTGTATTTAAAAGTGTCGTTGCTTTGAGCGGCTGCGCCAAGAGTGGCTGCGCTGGCTATAATCATAGAGGCTATTTTGTGTTTCATAAAGAGTGAAAGAATGGAATGGGGAAGAGAGTCTTTATTTCAAAAAATCCTTCACCTCTGCATAGTTTACCAACACGTTAATCACGCCGTCGGCATAGCTGGCTTTGGTGGCGGGCAAATAGGTGAACACAATGCCACACTCTGTGAGAGCGGGACGGGGAATCCACTTGCCTTCATACTGTTCAAGTTGGCCCGAAAGCACGGCGTAGTCGGTGGCTGCGGGGGCGGGGGTCACTTCGGCCACGCATTGGTCGGAGTCAATCTGCACGGTGGCATATTCCTTCAGCTTCTGACCTACTAACTCAAGCACTTGGGGAATGGCCTCGGCACGGAACAAGTCGGCTAGGCCAAGGAGTTGGTCGGTTTCTTGATTGAAACTGAAATAATAGTGGTTGATCACGCCGTGTGCGCCGCCGGCATATTGCTCATCCTCTATGCTATAGGTCAAGGCATTGAGTTGCTTAAGTTTCCAAGCGGGGGTGATGGTTAGGCGGAGGGAATAGCTCTGTGGGGTGTATTCATCGCCCAAGCTCTTTTCGGCTTCGCGCTGCTCGTTGAGGTATTGCGCTTTCGCTGCCTTCCAGCGGTTTTCGAGCATCTTGTCGAGGTTTTCGGCACGCCAACGGGCCAAGCCTTCGGCATCGAGCGAAGCACTCAGCACGCGGCTCACCATTTGGCAATAGCCTGTTTCCTTCTTCAAATCTTCCTTGCCCTGCATGCTAGGGGCGAAAAGGTTGGCGCTGAGGCTAACGCCTGCATTGCGGTCTTTGGGGTTGCGAAGGTCGTAGTCGGCATTCTTGCTGTCGAACTCGCTGATGAGTTGCTCGTCGTAGTCGCAGAAGTCGTCCGAAAGGCTGTCTACAGGCACACTGTCGGCCACGGCAGCGTCGCCACCGGCCCAATCATCGTCCACAAAGTAATCGTCGTCAGCATCTATGCTGTCCACCACAAACGAGTCTTCCACGGCTTCGTCTACCACCACACTGTCTTCGGGTGTGTCGGTCGATGGGGTTGCTGACTTATTTCCTTGCATCGGAAGGGCTAGTGCCAAGCTCAGGGCCAAGGGCACAAGGTAAACTAATTTCTTCATATAAATAATAATGTGTGAGAGTGGCGTTGCGTGTGGCCAAAAACTTGTCACAATGCAACAATTTACGTTATTCGTAATGCGAAAGTAGGCTATTTCTTTTAATAGACAAAGCAGTTTGAAAACTTTTACCTACTTTTGTAACACAAATCAAGCTTTCCAGACTATCCACTCTTTCATTTCACAGACATTATCATATGCGCATTAGCTTGCGACGACTGTCACCCTTCCTTTTCTTCACGCTCCTACTGCTAGGCATGGCCGTAGGCTGCCATCGTGCGCCCAAAGTTAACGAGGCCGAGTGGGCCGATAGCGTGTTGACGCAGAGCACAGCGCAAATTTTTACAAACCCCGCAGCGGCCGACAGCCAACTAACCTGGTTGCAGCAAGGGCTCACCGATAGCCTCGTGTGGTATAAAGTGCAAGTGTTTCGCGGCACGGCTCGCCACCTTATGGGCGACACCCTTCGCAGCGCCGCCATCTATAAGCAGGTGGAGGCTTGGTGCAAACAAAACGAGAGTGAGCGCCACAACGTGGAGGGCGTGTTGTGTAACCACCTAGGGGTGAATGCCAACCTGCTTGGCGATGCACCGCAGAGCTTTGCCTACTACGAGCGAGCTTTTGATCTGCTCAATAGACCGCCCAAGCAAAAAGAACTGCTTGGCACCACCATCAACCTAGCCGACATCTACATGCAAAAGGGGCAAATGGCCCGCTCGGCCTCGCTCTATCAGTATGCCCTTTTCTTAACCGACTCGCTGCACGATGAGCAGAGCCGCGCTTCTATTTTGATGGGGCTGGGACAAGTGTATATGGACTTGGAAAACTTCCCCAAGTCGCACTACTTCTTCAACCAAGCCAAGAAGCACTTGACTAAAGAGCCCATTCAGTCGCAGTTTTTCTATCACTTTTCTCTTGGCAATTGCCTCTATTATGAGCAACGCTACGGCGAGTCGTATCAGCAGTTTGAACGCGCTCTTCAATTGGGCCATTCGCTCAATTTGCCCTCGCTTACAGTGTCTTGTTACGCTAATATGGGCGAGGTGGCCCTTATGAAAAACGACTTGCTGCGGGCAGAGCAAAACCTTCGTCGTTGTGAAGAATTGCTGCAGTCGGGCAAGGCCACGCTCGACCGCTCGCGCCGTTTCTACATCCAAAGTCTTATTTACGACCTTGACATAGCCAAAGGCAATTATCAACTCGTGTCGCATGCGCTGCGCCCCGAGGCCGACTCCGTGCTTTCTGGCCTACCGCCTCGCTACCTTATGCTTCACTATCGTCGCTTGCAACACTATGCTATGCAGAGCCATCAATGGCACGATGCGCTGAGGCTGCAAACGCGTGCCGACGCCTTTGCCGACTCGCTCAAAAACCTGCAAGCGCAAAACAATGTGGCAGAGATGGAACTGCGCTATCAGCGCGACACCACCTTGCTGCAGCAGCGCGTGAAGTTGGCCGAACTCTCCACCCAATCGATGCGCCAACGCAGCTACATTATTATGGGTGTGGGTGCGCTCATCGTGGTGGCCTTGGCCGCTACATTGGCATTCATGTTCTACAACCATCGCACGCAGCGTCGCTTTAAACTGCAGTTGGAACAAATCACCCAACTGCGCATGGACATTGTGCGCAACCGCGTGTCGCCCCACTACGTGTTTAACGTGCTCAACACCGTGTTGCCTAAGTTGCAGCAATTCCCCGAGATGGTAAAACCCATCGAACTGCTCATCGACGTGTTGCGTGGCAACTTGCTTGCCTCGGGCCACATGGCCGTGCCACTTTGCGATGAATTGATGCTCGTGCGCCGTTTCGTCACCCTTCATCATTACAGCAAAAGTCAGTTGCCCCACGTGGTGTGGGATGTAGCTCCCGAACTGCTCGAAGCCGATAGCAGTTGGCAAGTGCCGACCATGTCTATCGAGATTCCTGTGGAGAATGCGCTGAAGCATGCCTTCCCCAACCTTACCGACGACTGCACCATTCACATCAGTGCCCACGTCGTCGACAATGCCTTGCAAATAAAGGTGACCGACAACGGGCAAGGCTACAATCCCGGGCGCATCAAGCGCACCAAGCGCGACACCGGCACGGGGCTCCGACTTATTACACGCACCCTGCAAATTCTCAATCAATATAACCGGCAAACGGCCGAGTTCACCATTCAAAACGCCCCATCACCGCAGCATGGCACGTACATCACGCTCACCATTCCACAAGGCTATAACTTAATACCGCCGGTGAGGGGGGTAATTTTTGAATCTGATAATTAGAACTGTGGCTAGATGGCTCTTGCTGTCTAGCCTTTTTTGAATATCCTTTCCTAGTCCCTTCTTCCTTTTCCCCATTAATAAGGATTGTGAGAAAAAGCGAGAAGCCGTAATTTTGCAGCCGAAAACAAGAACAACTGCACACAACACTATGCTATTCATCTCCCTGCTTGCCCTGCTCCCCGTGCAAGCCGACACATTGAAAAGCCTCGACATAGAGGAAGCCGTGGTGGTGGCCTCGCCCAAAGAAACCCGCCGACTGCGACAACAACCCGTTAGCGTTTCGCTCTTCAACACAGATCTTATACAACAACGCCAAATCAAGAGCGTAAAAGAGCTATCCACACTTGCCCCCAACTTCTATATGCCCGCCTATGGCAGCCGCCTCTCTTCGGCCTGCTACATTCGTGGCATTGGTTCGCGCATCAACACGCCCGCCGTGGGAATGTATGTGGACAACGTGCCTTATGTCGATAAAACAGCCTACGACTTTTCATTCTCTGGCATCGATCGTGTCGACGTGTTGCGTGGGCCGCAGGGCACGCTCTACGGACGCAACACCATGGGGGGCCTTGTGCGCATTTTTACCGCCGACCCGCTCACTCACTACGGCACCGACCTCGAAGCAGGCATAGCCACCGCTTGGAGCGAAAACCACACCATGCAGCGCAAAGCATCGGCCACCACATTCCTTCACCCTGCCGACCGTATGGGATTGAGTTTGGGGGCTTATTATGAAGGCAACGACGGCTTCTTCCGCAACGAGAGCACGGGTAAAAAGCAAGACGGCAGTGAGGCGGGTGGCGCTCGTGTGCGCTGGGCTTGGCAGCCCACTCAGGTGGTGAAGGTGGATTGGACCGCCTCTTACGAATATAGCAACGAGAAGGCTTGCCCTTATTTCTTATTGGGCAAAACCGCTAGTTTCGACTCCGATTTCCGCACGGCCGCCGAGGGCACATCGTGGGGAACGTTAGCGCAAAACCGCCCTAGCACTTATCGCCGTAGTGTGTTTAATACGGGCCTGAGCGTAGAGCATCGTTGGCCGCAGATGGTGTTGAGCAGCATCACCGCCTTTCAGCACCTCAACGACCGCTTGTTTATGGATCAAGACTTCACCTCGGCCGACATCTTCTCGCTCTGCCAAAAGCAGCAGATGAACACCGTGACCGAGGAGATTGCCTTAAAGTCGCCCGCCACCTCTCAACGGCGATGGACGTGGACCACCGGACTTTTTGCTATGTATCAGGCACAACACACCACCTGCCCCGTCACTTTCTATGCCGAGGGTGTTAGCTATCTTAATCAGCAGATGGCGCAATACATGCCCACGTCGCCCAAAATCAATTTGGCCTTCACGGGCAGCGAACTTCTCTTCACCTCTAGCTTAAAGACGCCTTCGGTTAATGCAGCGCTTTTTCATCAAAGCACCGTTCAGCTAGTGGGCGGACTGAGCGCCACCTTGGGCCTACGCCTCGACTACGACCACCGTTCGCTTCGCCTTCAATCGGGAGCCGGAGCTGAGGGCGTGCCTTACCATTTTGGCATGAGCATGGGCCCCACCATGAGTTTTAACACCGACTTGCTAGCCGACCCCGCGCTCAACGGCACACTCCATCACAACACGTGGCAAGTGCTGCCCAAAGCCGCGCTCAACTACACCTTGCCGCGCAATCTAGGCAATCTCTACATGAGTGTGGCCAAGGGCTATCGCGCCGGTGGCTACAACATTCAGTCCTATTCCGACCTCTCGCAGCAACTGCTTCAGCGCCAACTCATGCTTGGTGTGAAAGATTATAGCACGCAAGCCATACAGTCCATTCCCACACTGCCAGACGTGGCTAAAGAAAAAGCCATTGCCGGCATGACCACCGTGCTCGACAAAGTAACGCCGCAAGCGCCCAGTATCTCCTCGCTCTATTATAAGCCAGAATACACTTGGAGCTACGAGGCTGGCATTCATCACAACTTGGCCGACAAAGCGTTGCAGCTCGACTTGGCCGCCTTTTATATGAAGACGCGCAACCAACAGATTGCCCGTTTTTCAGAGAGCGGCATGGGCCGTGTGATGGTCAATGCAGGGCGTAGCAAAAGCGTGGGCGTGGAGGCCACTGTGCGCTCGCTTCTGCTTCATGAGCGCCTCTCGCTAGCCACTAGCTATGGCTACACTAAGGCCGAGTTTACTCACTATGACCTCGGCACCTCTTTGGCTGGTGTTAGTGTGGATTACACGGGCAACCGCGTGCCCTTCGTGCCTATGCACACCTTCAGCGCCTCGGCCGACTTCACGCAGCCGCTCAAAGAAGCCGCTTTGCTCACCGCCATCACCCTTGGTGCTGATGTACGTGGTGCGGGCAATGTGCTTTGGGATGAGGCCAACTCTTTTGGCCAAAACTTCTACGCCACTTTAGGCGCCCACCTCGACCTTCACTTCGGTTCCGACGTGATGCTCTCTTTCTGGGGACGCAACCTCACCGCCACTCGCTATGCCACCTTCGCCTTCGACAGCATGGGCAACCGTTTTGCGCAGTATGCCACCCCCCGCTGCATCGGCGTTGATTTGAAATGGCATTTCTAAGTTATCGCATATTCCTTCGAAAGATAACATAGATAATTAACGACAATAGAGACAACTCTTTTCTTCAGCATGTGATTAGCACAGCATGATAGAAAAGTTGTCTCTATTGTCGTTATTAATATAAGTGCGGTGCTCTTTAATGCCCCCATTTACTGTGTTTTTCAGAGATTGCTCGTTACTTTTTCGAGCAAAATAGGTAGTTTTACAGCAGAAATCTGTGGAATTCCACAGATTTCTGCCGTAATTGTATGCTCGACATGAGCAATATCTAATGGGTACAAGTCCTGACTAAAATCTAATAGCGCGAATTACGTAGCCAAAAGCAAGCAAGGACTTTCATTGTGAGGTAAAATTGAAAAAGCCTACCGAAGGAGCAAAGTGTATTCTTATTTGTTTATGATTTTTTTGCCGTCACGTATGATAATGCCTTTAGTGTCCGCACTTACTTGCTGACCAGCGAGATTGTAAGTGCGCGATGCATGGGAACTTTTTACACGTGCCATTTCCTTGAGTTCTGCTGTTTCAGACGAAAGGGAATAAACAATATCCTCCTCTGTGTTATAATTACTTATTATCCAATATAAAGAACCATCAATGCGCATAAACTGATACTCATCCCCTGCTGGCAAATCGAGAATTTTTTCACCATCTTCATTTATGACACTCATAGTTTTGTTATAATATTTATCGTAAGAATCTCGTGACAATACGATGTCTGAGCCTGAAAGGATTTTTACTATATTATAAATATTTCCGTTACCATGGTCGTATTCCGTGTAATATTCATCTCTGCTTACCTCCTTATAATCAACGAGGATGAATTCAGTTTTTTCATCATTGTTAAATAGGTTCTGTGACCCCAAGAAAGAATTATCTATTCCTTTATCAGCATCTTGTAGACGGATCGAAGTGAAGTAAGAACCATATTTACTCTGAATCATACCCTGATCAGCATATTTTGAAAAGGTCCATGTAGCCTGACTAGAATCATAATTTATCCAATAACAAAGATACGAATTAAATGAATAATATTTAGTTGTAGGGTCGTAGCTCACACACCCGTAATAATTAATGTATGGTAGACTCTTTTCGACTTCATTACAATACTGAACATAAACGGATTTAGTTAGCTCTTTTTGAATCAGAAAGTAACGTCCTTCGTCATCAATAAGGCAGGTATAATAATTTTTAAATTCTTCTAGCGACTCAAATACTTGAGAATACCTTTTATTAAAACAGAATTCCAAAAAATCGTCAGTTGTGTTAATGACGTAGTCAGTTTCTTGTTCATACTCCCAATGAGTGTTTTCATGGTCGTAAATGATAGTCCCATTGATAAGATTGCTTTCCTCTATTATTGCTTTAGATACATAAGTAGGACATGAAATGACGGAGCTATGTTTTACGTTAAATGCACTATCATACACATTGATCGTGGCGGTGCCATTATCCTCATCTTCGTCGATACTTACAGGGTAAGCTTTACCATTTATGGC
>CAVKKI010000037.1:0-15953 GCA_963656725.1 Oribacterium sp.
CTTGTATTCCTACGAAAAATTTAACGGACTATTGTACTTATATCAAAATATTTTTGATCACTTACTTATCATTTTTGTCGCAAACAATTAATATTCGGCCCGTCCTTAAATGAACAAACCTCGAAACTACGCACAACCCCACCCCCACCCCACTATCAATATTTTTTTCTAATTTTGCAATATGAAAGAATTCGTTCCCCTCAGCAACGTGCCCTCCTACCTGTCGCGCCTCAAAGGCAACCGCGCAAAGGAAATCTACACGCTCGCACTGAAAGCACTGAAACGCGACCGAAACTATCGCGACCCCAAATACACCATACAATGCCTGGCCAACGACCTACACACCAACACCCGCTACGTAGCCGCAGCCATTGCCATGTGCACAGGCGGCAACTATCGGGCACTAGTTAACCAACTGCGGCTAAAAGACGTGGTGCACATGATGAGCAGCCGCTTCTACACCCACCTCACCACCGAGGAAATCGGGTTGCTGGCCGGCTTCGCCTCCCGGCAGATGTTCTACAAAAACTTCAGTCGCGAGTTTAACCTCACCCCCCGGCAATACCGCCTACAACTGCAACAAGAAGCGCTCGAAAAAAGCCGCGACGAAAGCAACCCGCAGCAGTCGCAAACCCTTGTCAACGCATCAACCGAAACCATCTAACCCATGCTAACCGAAAAAGAAAAGCAACAAATCACCCAACTGGTGAAACACTGGGTGGTGCCCGCCATTGGCTGCACCGAACCCATCTGCGTGGCCCTTGCCGCCAGCAAAGCAGCCGAAACCCTGGGCTGCACCCCCACCCGCATCGAAGCCCAACTCAGTGCCAACATCCTAAAAAACGCCATGGGTGTGGGCATACCCGGCACAGGCATGGTGGGCCTGCCCATAGCCATTGCCCTAGGCGTGCTCGTTGGCAAAAGCGAATGGGGCCTCGAAGTGTTGAAAAACAGCAACCCACAAACCGTGGAGCAAGGCAAAGCCTACATTGCCGAAAACCGCATACACATTGCCCTGAAGCAAGACGCGCCCGAGAAGCTTTATGTAGAAATCACCGCTCACGATGCCCAAGGCCATAGCGCCACCGTGGTCATTGCCCGCGAACACACCCGCTTCATTCGCATCACGCGCAACGGCGAGGTGCTGCTCAACGCCCCCTTGCAAAGCCAATCTGAAGAAGAAGAGGGGGCCGAGGCCGACGCCACAAGCCACCTGCAACTCTCGCTGCGCAAGGTGTGGGAGTATGCCACCACCATGCCACTCGATGAAATCAGCTTCATCGACGAAGCCCGCAAACTCAACCAGCGCGCCGCTCGCCTCTCGCTCGAGGGCAACTACGGCCACTGCCTGGGCAAAGCATTGAGCCGCCCCTTGGGCCGCGGCATCATGGGCGACAACATTTTCTCACACATTCTCTCGTCCACCTCGTGCGCCTGCGACGCCCGCATGGCCGGAGCCATGATTCCCGTAATGAGCAATTCGGGCTCGGGCAACCAAGGCATCTGCGCCACCAACCCCGTGGTGGTGTTTGCCGAAGAAAACCACAACACGGCCGAAGAAATGACGCGCGCCCTCATGCTCTCACACCTCACCGCCATCTACATCAAGCTCAATCTTGGCACCCTCTCGGCCCTGTGCGGCTGCGTGGTAGCGGCCACGGGGTCGAGCTGCGGCATCACCTACCTCATGGGGGGCAACTACGAGCAAACCACCTTCGCCGTGAAAAACATGATTGCCAACCTCACCGGCATGATTTGCGACGGAGCCAAACCTAGCTGCGCCCTCAAACTCACCACCGGCGTAAGCACCGCTGTGCTTTCAGCCATGCTGGCCATGCAGGGCAACTGCGTGAGCAGCGTAGAGGGCATCATCGACGACGACGTAGACCAAAGCATACGCAACCTCGTGAGCATCGGAGCCGACGCCATGAACGAAACCGACCGCTGCGTGCTCAACATCATGACACACAAAACGCCCTGTTAAGCCACTACGCACAACACCCCGCAACACATTTGTAACCACACTTATCAAGCCAAATGTTTTGTTGACCTACTTATAATCCGTATTTTTGCAAAAAGAAATCACACACCATGAGCAATTCAAGCACCTATCACTACAGCGTAGAGCCCTTCACCGAGGACTATTGCGGCCAACTTTCCTGGGGCAACCTAGGCAACCTCATTTTGCGCTGCGCCTCCACCCACGCCGGCGAACACGGCTTTGGCTATCCGCAAATGATTAAGTTACACCACGCTTGGGTGCTCTCGCGCCTGGTGATTGAAATGGAGCAAATGCCCACCACGGGCCAAGAGTTTAGCATCGAAACCTGGGTCGACCGCCTCTACCGACAGTTCACCGACCGACACTTCAGCATTCTCCGTCCCGACGGCACAGCCTACGGCCACGCCACAAGCATTTGGGCGCTCATCGACACCGAAACACGCCAGCCGGCCGACCTCGAAGCACTGCCCAACGGAGGCTTCACCTCGGCCCTCATCCCCGGCCGCCCAGCCCCCATCCCCGCAATGGGCCGGCTGCGTTTAAAGCACCCCCAACTGGTGCTAACCCACCAAGCCGCCTACTCCGACCTCGACATCAATGGTCACGTCAACTCCATTCGCTACATCGAGTTGCTGCTCGACCACTTCACGGCCACCTACCTCAAGCAGCACCCCGTGCAACGCATTGAAATGGCCTACTGCCTCGAAGCCTATTGCGGCAACACCCTGCAACTATTTCACGAGCCCGACGAGAAAAACCCCAACCGCCACCTCTTCGAAATGAAATGCGAAGAGCGCGTCATTGTGAAAGGCTCCATCAGTTTCAAATAAACAAATTAAACAAAACAAATAAACCGCCTATAAACTTTATAGTATGGGAAAAGTATTGATCATCGGCGCCGGTGGCGTCGCCACAGTAGCCGCTCACAAAGTGGCCAAAAACACCGACGTGTTTAGCGAAATAATGATTGCCAGTCGCACCAAGTCGAAGTGCGACGCCCTGGTAAAGGCCATTGGCCGCGACGACATCAAAACCGCACAAGTCGACGCCGACAGCGTGGAGCAACTCGTGGCCCTTTTCAACGAGTTTAAGCCCGACCTCGTGATGAACCTCGCCCTACCCTACCAAGACCTCACCATTATGGAGGCCTGCCTGCAGTGTGGCTGCTCCTACCTCGACACCGCCAACTACGAGCCGAAAGACGAGGCCCACTTCGAATACTCCTGGCAATGGGCCTATAAAGACCGCTTCGAAAAGGCCGGACTCACCGCCATTCTCGGCTGCGGCTTCGACCCCGGCGTAACAAGCATCTACACAGCCTATGCCGCCAAACACCACTTCGACGAAATTCAATATCTCGACATCGTCGACTGCAACGCAGGCAACCACCACAAAGCCTTCGCCACCAACTTCAACCCCGAAATCAACATTCGCGAAATCACTCAAAAGGGTCTCTATTGGGAAAATGGCAAATGGGTAGAAACCGAGCCGCTCGAAATTCACCAACCCCTCACCTACCCCCACATCGGCCCCAAAGAGAGCTACCTGCTTCACCACGAAGAAATTGAGAGCCTCGTAAAGAACTATCCCACCATTAAGCGCGCCCGCTTCTGGATGACCTTCGGACAAGAATATCTCACCCACCTGCGCGTCATTCAAAACATTGGCATGGACTCCATCAAGCCCATCAACTATCAAGGCATGGAGATTGTGCCCCTGCAATTCCTCAAGGCCGTGTTGCCCAACCCCCAAGACCTTGGCGAGAACTATGAAGGCGAAACCAGCATTGGCTGCCGCATTCGCGGTTTGAAAGACGGCAAAGAACACACCTACTACGTCTACAACAACTGCTCACACCAAGCCGCCTACGAAGAAACCGGCATGCAGGGCGTGAGCTACACCACCGGTGTGCCCGCTTGCATCGGCGCCCGCATGTTTATGCTCGGCCTTTGGAAGAAGCCCGGTGTGTGGAACGTGGAAGAGTTCGACCCCGACCCCTTCATGGAAGAGCTCAACAAGCAAGGCCTGCCCTGGCACGAAGAGTTTGATGGCGACCTCGAACTCTAATCCACATCGATAAATAACAATCTCTCCCCACTTCCTCCGTCCACCCCCTCGCAACGAGCGTGGACGGAAGAGGTGGCTTTTGCGTTTTGCCCCACCCCCCATTCCCCTCTCTCTTCGCCAATGAAAAAACTCCCTCTTCTCCTCACGCTGCTTTGCTTCAGCGCCCTCACTCCCGCCCTGGCCGAAAAAGCGGAACGCACCGAAGCCGCCGCGCGCCTCGTGGCCCAGCAATGGATGAGCCACCACCGTCAACAAGCACGAACGCTCAACGCCCCCATCACCGCGGCCGACACCACCCTTGCGTGCGATGCCTACCCCACTGCCTGGTGCTATCGCCAAGCCAACCAATTTGTGGTGGTGAGCAAAAGCGCAGAGTGGCCCGCCATTCTAGGCTACGGCAGTGCACCCACTACCACAACCACCGCTCTGCCCACCGCGCTCCAAACCTTGCTTAACCAAACGCAAGCCAACCACACAACGGTGCAAAACAGTCCGAGCCAAGCACAAGTCAGCACAACGCAAACGCTAGCCACCGCCGCCCAAGCCACCTACCCCCCCGAAGGAGCAGAATGGAAGGCCACCGCCCCGTTGCTCACCTCACATCACGGATTTTGGAGTCCCTACAACGACCTCTGTCCCTACTACACCGACGCCGAGGGCCACACCTCCACCGCCCGCTGCGTGGCCGGCTGCGTGGCCATTGCCATGGAGCAAATCTTGGCCCACTACAAGCGCGTCTACACCCTACAAGAAACACTGCCGGGGTGGACCACCGAGCATTACGAAATCGACTCCATCGCCCAAGGCACACAGGTGGATGCCTCCTTGATTTGCGACGTGTATAACACAGGCCACGAAACGCAAGAGCAACAACAAGCCGTAGCCCAACTGATGTATTACCTCGGCGTGGCCGCCCACATGAACTGGGGCCTCAGCGCCAGCGGCACAAGCACCACCCGCCTTTTCGCCACCCTGCCCCAAGCCTTTGGTCTGGGCTATGCCAAATACCTCGACAGCTACCTCTACACCCCCACCGATTTTTGGAACATTCTGGCCCACGAAATCATGGCGCAGCGCCCCGTCTACCTCTCGGCCAGCTGCAAAACACTCGAGGGACACGCCTTTGTGCTTGATGGGCTCGATGCCGACGGACTTTTTCACGTAAATTGGGGCTATGGTGCCTACGACGGCTACTTCCGTCTCGACGTGCTACAACTGCGCCAACCCGCCGACGAGCGCTCTGAGTGGGTCGACGATGGCTACCGCTGCAACTACGAGGCCATTCTCGCTTGTCCCGACGAGGCCACCAACCCCGCATGGGTAGAGCCCACCGAGCGAACCGGTCAAGAAGTGGCCGTCGACAGCATTTGGGCCTTGCAAGAGCCCTCGTCGCAATGCTACACCTCGCTGCGCATGGCCGTGCGCAACACCACCTCACAAGCCCTCACCACACCACTCGCCTTGCTCACCTACGAAGCCAACGACACGCTCGCACCCGAAGAGAGGCAGTATGATGTGGTGGCCCTCACCGGCTGCACCCTCGCCCCCTACCAACGCGACACGTTGCAACTATTGGCGCAATTCACACAAGCGGGCGAGCTTTGCCTAGCCGTCACCCCCACCGACGAAGAGAGCCTCATCTACACGCAACCCGTCACGGTGAGCCCCACGGGCAGCAGCCACATCACGTTGGGCGAACCGCAAGCCACGCCCACCGACACGAGCGGCATTGCGCTCACCCTGCCGCTAAGCAACCCCTCAGCCACCGAGCGCGCTGCCAACATCATAACGTTCAACTTGCTCGACACGTCCACGAACGCTGATGTAGAGAAGAGCCACGAACTCTTCCTTGCCGCCGCAGCCGACACCACGCTCACCACCGCCTTCCACCACCTGCAGCCCGGCCGCACCTACACTTGCCGCTTCCGCCTGGGCGGCAACACCGAGCGCTCGCTCACCTTCACCCTGCCCGGCACCGACGGCATCAAGGCCATTGAAGCAGACAACGAGCCAGCATTGCCCACTCACCTCTACAACCTCGAGGGCAAAGCCCTACCCCCCACCTCACATCACAAGGGCATGGTGATTGAGCAACGAGGCAAACAAACCCGAAAAAAATTGCTACGATAAGAAAACCGCTACGATAATAAAACAAGAAAATGCTAAAGAAATCACGCATACAAACGCTCCTCGTGTCGACCACCGAGAATGGCGAGGACCTCATTCGCTCTGAATCCCAAGGCGGCTGCCTCATCGAAGAAAACGGCCTGATGCTGCGCTATGCCGAAACCGACAATCAAGGCACAGCCTCACTGCTGCTCACCGAGGGCCTGGCCGACTTGAAACGCCACGGCAGCACCCAGTCGCGCATGACTTTCGTCGAGGGCAAGCTCCTGCCCTGTCACTACGTCACGCCCAACGGCCCGCTCGACTTCAGCCTCTACACCCACCAACTCACCCTTCAAGTCAACGCCACTGGCGGACGCTTCCAGGCGCGCTACACCTTGCTAGCCGCCGGCAAACAAGTGGCCGACAATGTGCTCACCGTGGAGTGGACTTTTCTGAATTAACCCTTCCCAATCACCAATTTCTCACTCCTCATTCCCCAATCCCCATTCCCCAATCCCCAATTCCCATTCCCCAATCCCCAATTCCCAATCCCCAACCTCTCAAAACCATGTCAGAATTTCCCAAATGGCTATTAGCCCTAGCCGGCATCAGCCTTCTCCCCCTATTGGCTTGCCCACTTTTTCTTTTTGGCGGCCACCCCTTCGGCACGAGCAGCAACACCCTTGTGCGCTTTCTTCTCTACCTAGCCACCCAGCTTTTATGGCTCGTGCCCATTGCCGGCTTCTTCTTCAGCCTCGACTCTTGGCGCCGCGGCTTCAGCAAACGCGCAGTGAGCGTGGCCCTAGCCAGCGCCATGCTCAGCGTGCTAAGCTTCGTGCTCGTGTTTAGCTAAGGCCAAATGAGTGAAGAGAATCATTTTATCTTAAAAAAAAGGCTGGCTGAAAAGAATTCAACACGAAAATATTGACTTTTTGCACGAAATCATTTAGAAAGGAAGTTATTATGAAAACTACAAACGAAACTATTTCCAAACTGAAACAACATCAGTCTGCCACTCCGTCTCATTGGCGTGAGAATGCAGAATGGCGTATGGCTAACAAGCCGTGGCTTCGCCATTCCCAACATATCGCAATGAAGATGCTTGACAAAATGGAAGAAAAGGGTATGACCCAAAAACGTTTGTCTGAACTCATGGGGTGCAGTCAGCAATATGTGTCAAAAATTCTCAAAGGACAAGAAAACTTATCTCTTGAAACGATGGCTAAGATTGAGCGTTGTTTGCAAATCTCTATTCTGAACAACCTTGCATAATGTGCCTCTTGCTATTTCAGAAATAGGATAGCTAAACATTGCCAACAACCCATCACCGATTCAAACCACTCGCTGCCTCCCAATTTTTAAGTGCTTCCACCGTTGCATCGGCCACCCACTCCTGGCTTTGAGTGTGCAACTCCTCATAATGAGCTAACAAAAAACGATGTATGAGCCCTTGCTTCTTCAAGCGCTCATACATCTCCTTGGCTGGAATGTTCAGCAGCTGCGCCCCTTTTTCTATTGCCACGATGGCAAGATGTATGTGATTATAATCCAACGCTTCCATAAACTCCATTTGCTTTGTTTGTGGCAACGAATTTACAATGAATAGTCAAACCCACCAAACTTTTCACCATTTTCTTCTTGCCTAGTCACGACTCTTTTATTTAAGCCCACACTTCACAGCGGCTAAGCAAACACACCAAGGCGCAAATTAGGGCTAACTATCAAGCCACTTGTTTTCACTATCAAGCCACTTGTGCATCACTATCAAGCCACTAGTTTTCACTATCAAGCCACTAGTTCGAAAGCTATTCCGCCAAAATGAAAATCCTTGATAGGAAGAACGAAATGCGCAAAAAAACTAGCAAAAAGTTGAGCAGCTAGTTGAGCAGCTAGTTGAGCAGCTAATTGCTCTTACAAAATATTGGTTCTTAGTGTTTTACAAGTTCGTTCAACTCAAATTTGAACAGCTCGTTGAGCAACTTGTTGTGCAACAATAAGAAGAAGATATATAATACCCCCTTAATCCCCCTAAAGGGGGAGAGAGCCCTCACACGCACGAACACGCGAGAGAGGAATGGGCGAAATGAAGAACAAGAATGTTTTAAACTACGAGCATTATTTTTGAAAAAGCGAAAGAGCGAGAGCAACGCTATGAAATGAGAGCTAACACAAACTTTAGCACAAACTCTAACAAAGGTTACAACAAGCATGCAACTTCATAACCACTTAATTATCAACTAATTGCAGCTTTACATTTTCTCTTTCTAACACAACGATTAACACAAACTCTAACACAAACTTTTGCAACAATAAGAAGAAGAGTATAAAAGAAAAAGATAAAAGAAAAAGAAAACACCCCCTTAATCCCCCTAAAGGGGGAGAGCCCCCACCCACGCGCACGCGAGAAGAGGAACGAGGGCAAAGAGGAAGAGAAAGAGCGTTGTAAACAACAAAAATTAGACCACGTGAGGGAGTTGACCCAAGGGCTTGCCCATCTCGATTTTTTTTCGTATCTTTGCTTTGCATTTCAAGAAAAACGAGCAAACATGAAATATCCCATCGGCATACAAAGTTTTGAGCAAATCGTAGAAGAGGGCTACGTCTATGTTGACAAGACGGCGCTCGTTTACGATTTAGTGCAAAATGGCATGATTTACTTTCTGTGTCGCCCACGGCGCTTCGGAAAGTCATTGCTTGTGTCTACACTGAAATGCTATTTCGAAGGGCGAAAGGAACTATTCCAAGGCTTAGCCATGGAAAAGTTGGAAACGGAGTGGAAGCAATACCCCGTGTTTCACCTCGATTTCAACGGCATTGATTTCACGAAAGCGGAAATGCTGGAAAAAATTCTGACTGGATTTATCAGAAAGCAAGAAACTATTTGGGGACGAGATGAATTTGCCGAGGGGCTTGGCAACCGATTCGCCGCAGTGTTAAAAACCGCTCATGAAAAAACGGGCTTACGGGCGATTGTTTTGATTGACGAATACGACAAGCCCTTGCTCGATGTGTTAGACCTCGACCTACACGTCACCATCAACGGAGAGAAAAGAAGACTGGAAGACAGAAACCGGGAAATTCTAGGAAGCTTTTACAGCACCTTCAAAGCTGCCAACGAAGACCTGCGCTTTGTGTTGCTCACCGGTGTCACCAAGTTTTCACAAGCAAGCGTATTCAGCGGCTTCAATCAGCCCAACGACATCAGCATGGACGATCATTACGAAGCGCTCTGCGGCATCACGGAGAAGGAACTCTACACCGTGTTCGACGAGCCCATTCAAGCCATGGCACAACGCTACAAGGTGACGGTCGACGAAATGAAGCAGGAGCTCAAGCGTAAATACGACGGATACCATTTCGCCCCCAATATGCTCGATATCTACAACCCGTTTAGCATTTTAAATGCTTTGAGCAAACACCTATTGAGCAATTTCTGGTTTAACTCGGACACACCCACCTATCAGCTTCGCCCACTCAATCATTTCAAAGAAAACATAAACAAGCTGGCGGGGAAATTTTATTTACCCAATAGCTTTATGGGCTATCTACCTGACGAAGAATCGTTACTGCCCCTAATTTACCAAAGTGGTTATCTCACCATCAAAGACTGGAATATGAACATGAACTCTTACCTTCTCGACTTGCCCAATGACGAAGTGAAGCAAGAGCTCCTTTCCGCAGACCAATTGCAAACAAAAGAATAAGGGCACACAACACATACACACCAACCGCGCCCTAGACAACACACGCAATCAACCCCAATGCACACTCTCAACCCGAAACACATTCACATAGCCGACTATAACTACCCACTGTCGGAGGAACGCATCGCTAAATATCCGAAGCAGGTGCGCGACGAGTCGAAACTGCTGCTCTACCGCAGTGGCGAAATCAAAGAAGACACGTTTTTGAATTTGCCCCAATACATTGCGCCAGGCGAACTAATGGTGTTTAACAACACCAAGGTGATTCAAGCCCGATTGCACTTTCACAAAGCCACAGGGGCGCTCATTGAGGTGTTCTGCCTAGAGCCACACACACCCCACGACTATCAGGTGAACTTTGCCACCACCCGCCGCGTGACGTGGACGTGCCTCATTGGCAACCTAAAGAAATGGAAAGAGGGGCGATTGGAGCGCGAAATCAACGTAAACGGCAAGCGCGTGACACTCACCGCCGAGCGCGTGGGCATTTGCGGCACAGGCCACGAGGTGGTGTTTGATTGGGGCGACGATGCGATTGCCTTTTCAGAGGTGCTCGAAGCCATTGGCGAACTGCCCATTCCGCCCTATTTGAACCGCGACACCGAAGAGAGCGACTTGAAGACGTATCAAACGGTGTATAGCAAAATCAAAGGGTCGGTGGCCGCCCCCACAGCGGGCCTTCACTTCACCGAGCGCGTGTTGCAAGCCCTCGACAAGAAGGGAGTGGAGCGCAACGAAATTACCCTGCACGTGGGAGCGGGCACGTTTAAGCCCGTGAAGAGCGAGGAGATTGGCGACCACGCCATGCACGCTGAATGGATTGCCGTAAAGCGCGAAAGCATCGACCGCCTGCTAGCTCACGAAGGCCGCTGCCTGGCCGTGGGCACCACCTCGGTGCGCACGCTCGAAAGCCTCTACTACCTCGGCGTGATGATTCACCGCAACCCCACCATTCACCCCGACGACCTGCACGTGCCGCAGTGGATGCCCTACGACTATGCCGCACAGCCCGAGCCCCAGCTCTCGACCCTCGAAGCGCTCGAAGCCATTCGGGGGTGGATGGAGCGCAACGAGCTGCCCGTGCTTCATGCCTCCACACAAATCATCATTGCCCCGGGCTACGACTATCACGTGGTGAAGGGCATGGTGACGAACTTTCACCAGCCGCAGTCGACCCTTCTGCTGCTTGTGTCGGCCCTCATCGGCGAGCAATGGCGCGAGGTGTATCGCTACGCACTCGACCACGAATTTCGCTTCTTGAGCTACGGCGACAGTTCACTACTCTTGCCTTAAACTCTCAAAGTCAATTTCCCCATTCCCTATTCCCTTTCCCCATTCCCCCATTACCAATCCCCATTTCCCCAATTCCCAAGCCCCGAAAAAATGAGCGAAGAACTTCTCCCCCTTGTCGATAGCGAAGGCCACGTTACGGGTTCGGCCCCACGCTCGGTGTGTCACGATGGCAAGAGCCTGTTGCTGCACCCGGTGGTTCACCTGCACGTGTTTAACCCACAGGGCGAACTCTTCTTGCAGCACCGCCCTGAGTGGAAGCTCATTCAGCCCAACCGTTGGGACACCGCAGTGGGCGGCCACGTGGATTTTGGCGAGAACATTGAAACCGCCTTGCGCCGCGAAACCCTTGAGGAGATTGGGCTGGCCGATTTCGAGCCAAGGTTTTTGATGAAATACGTGCACCAATCGGAGGTGGAGCGCGAACTGGTGTATGTGTTCTGCACCACCACCAACGCGACGCTCACGCCCTCTGACGAGCTCGACGGCGGACGCTTCTTCACCCTCAGCGAACTGAGCGAGCACATGGGGCAAAACTTCTTCACCCCCAACTTCGAAAGCGAATGGAAGAAGGTGAGCGAAGCGCTTA
Source organism: Oribacterium sp. (assembly GCA_963656725.1). GTDB lineage: Bacteria > Bacteroidota > Bacteroidia > Bacteroidales > Bacteroidaceae > Alloprevotella. The sequence continues at coordinate 11,762 of CAVKKI010000037.1, forward strand.
AGCTAGACAAGAAGGGCGATAGGGGCTAAAAAAACGAAATAAGAAAAATCCTAAACACACGATATGAAACGTTTCCTACTCCTTGTGGCAAGCCTCTTCGTAGGCGCTGTGGGCTTCAATAGCGTGCAGCTTATGGCACAACAATCAAGCAACGACGCCCTCACGCTCGAGCAAATTGCCGGCGGAAGCTATAACCCCCAATACATCTACGGGGTGAACCCCATGAAAGATGGCGAAAGCTACACGCAACTCTCTAGCGACGCGAAGCGCATTGTGCGCCGCTCGTTTAAAACGGGCAAAGAGCTAGAGGTGGTGTTCGACGTTGACGCCGCGCGCGGCCCCAAGAAGCTGCAAAGCATCGACGGCTACATCCTTTCGCCCGACGAGCGTCGCATTTTGCTGCGCACCGAAACGAAGCCCATCTACCGACGCTCATACACGGCCGTTTACTACATCTACGACGTGCAAAACAAAAAGTTTGAAGCCTTGAGCGATGGCGGACCGCAGCAAATGCCCCTCTTCTCGCCCGACGGCAACAACATTGCCTTTGTGCGCGATAATAACCTCTTCCTCGTGAAACTGCTCTTTGGCAACGCCGAGAGCCAAATCACGAAAGACGGAAAGTTTAACGAGGTGATTAACGGCTTGCCCGACTGGGTGAACGAGGAGGAATTTTCAACCAACTGCTCGTTCGACTTCTCGAGCGACAGCCAAATGTTGGCCTGGGTGCGCTACGACGAGAGCCAAGTGCCCATCTACAGCATACAGGAGTTTAAGGGCAGCTACCCCACCCGTGAGGAGTATGACGAATATCCTGGAGCCTACAACTACAAATATCCCGTGGCCGGGGCGAAAAACAGCGACGTGAGCGTGTTGACCTTCGACATTAAAAACCGAGTGACACGCACCTTAAAGTTGCCCCTCGACGCCGATGGCTACATTCCGCGCATCCACTTCACCTCCGACCCCGAGAAGCTGGCTGTGGTGACGCTTAACCGCCATCAAGACCGCATGGACATTTACATGGCCAACCCCCGCAGCACGGAGTGTAAACTGGCCGTGAGAGAGGAGGCCCCGAAATACGTGACCGAATCGGCCTACGGCAGCTTGAAATTCTATGGCGACCACTTTGCCTACCTCAGCGACCGCTCGGGCTTCAAACACCTCTACTGGTATAACCTCAACGGCAAGCTAGAGCGCCAGGTAACGAAGGGTAATTTCGACGTGTCGGCCTTCTATGGCTACGACGCGGCTTCGGGTCGCTTCTTCTACGCCTCGCACGAGGAGAGCCCCTTGCGCACAGCCATCTACTGCATCGACAAAAACGGCAAAGAGCGCAAACTATCCACCGAAGTGGGCACCAACTCGGCCACCTTCAGCACCTCGATGAAATATTTTCTCAACATCTACTCTTCAGCGCAGCAACCGCCCGTCACCACACTGCGCGACGCAAGCAACGGCAAGGTGCTATCGACCATGGTTGACAACGAGGAACTGAAGAGCAAGGTGACGCCGCTGTTGGGCCAGAAGGAATTTTTCACCTTCAAAACCTCAGAGGGTGTAGAACTTAATGGATGGATGATTAAGCCGCAGGGCTTTGACGCTAACAAGAAATATCCCGTGATTATGTATCAATATTCGGGTCCGGGCTCGCAAGAGGTGACCGACTCGTGGAACATGGGCTTTTATCCCGGCGGCGTGTGGGAGAGCTACATGGCCAGCAAGGGCTTCATCTTTGCCTGTGTAGACGGACGCGGCACGGGAGCGCGTGGCGCCGACTTTGAGAAGTGCACCTACTTGAACCTTGGCGACAAGGAGTCGAAAGACCAAGTGGAGGCCGCGCTCTACTTGGGTTCACTGCCCTATGTTGACAAAGACCGCATTGGCATTTGGGGCTGGAGCTTTGGCGGCTTCAACACGCTGATGTCGATGAGCGAGGGCCGCCCCGTGTTTCGCGCAGGGGTGGCGGTGGCTGCTCCGAGCAACTGGAAATATTACGACACGGTCTACACCGAGCGCTACATGCGCACCCCGAAGGAGAACCCCACAGGCTATGGCGTGAACCCCATTCAACGCGCCGAAAACTTGAGCGGCGACCTATTGCTCATTCACGGCACGGCCGACGACAACGTGCACTTCCGCAACTTCACCGAAGTGAGCGAGGCTTACGTGCAAGCGGGCAAAATGTTCCGTCAACAAGTCTACACCAACCGCAACCACAGCATCTATGGCGGCAACACACGCTTGCATTTGTTCCGCACCATTAGCAACTATTTTATAGAAAAACTGAAGTAGAACGTCTGCAATCTCGCATTTCATAATGGAAAACAACGAAATAAGCAAAGAAGACCTAGCCGAGCAATTGCGCCAAATTAAGCGCTCGCTGCGTGGGGTGATGAACGGCCCGGTGAGCGCCTCCATGCGCGAGAAAGGACTGCGCTATAAAGTGATTTTCGGGGTGGAACTGCCTCGCTTGCAAGAGATGGCCACCACCCTGCCCCACCGCTACGAAGTGGCTGCGGCTTTGTGGAAAGAAGACATCCGCGAATGCCGGCTCTTGGCGGGCATGTTGATGCCCAAGGAGTGCATGGACGAGCAGCTGGCCGACCTTTGGGTGGAGCAAATGCGCTTTACCGAAGAGGCTGAGTGCACCGTGCTTCACCTTTTCAGCCACGAGCCCTGGGCCTCGGTCAAAGCTTTTGAATGGATTGCAGCCGAGGGCGAAATGCAACAACTCTGCGGCTACTTGCTGCTGGCCCGCCTTTTCATGCAGCGCCTACAGCCCAACGAGCGCGACGCAGCCGAATTTCTTGACCAGGTGGCCACCACGCTGAAAACACCCCAAACTAGCGTGGCAAGGGCTGCAAGCAAAGCCCTCGTGAAATTTATGGATTTGGGAGAGAGGCAGGAGCAAGCGGCTGAGAAGGTGCTAGAGAAAATAAACAATTAGCGCCGATTGAAGAGCCTTTTGCATCAGCCTATGATTAGACTTTAAACTAAATACTACTCCATTATTATTTCCCCTAAAGACATTCCCTTTGCATTGGGAATGTTTTTTTATTCCTTACACATAAAATTCCCATTTTATTTTTTGTTGATTTAATAAATTGTCATACCTTTGTTCTATCAACTTCAATAAAAAAACAAATGAAAGCGCCTAATCTATACAAAGAAAGCCCTGGAGCCAAACTAAAAGCTGAATTAAGAGCACGCAAAATCACTCAACGTAGTTTTGCAAGTATGATAGGCATGCGCCCTTCACATTTGTCAGAAGTCATCAACGGAAAAAGAACCGTTACGGAACAACTTGCCTACAAATTGGAATTGCTATTAGAAATACCTGTATTCATTTGGCTTGAACTTCAAGCAAAACTTGAATACGACAAAAAAATTGATAACATAGGCGAGAGCGAGAATGTTGAAGCCGAAAAGCTTCTTCTTGAATATAACGAATTATATGATTTGAAAACAATATTCAAATATGTGGATATTGCAAAAAGCACATCTTCAGAGCGTTTGGCTTTCTGTCAGGAGGTTTTGCATTTTAATTCGCCAAGTATTCAGAAGCGCATCATTCAAGGTTATTTTCACAAATCAGAGAAGACAGGATTAGATGAGAGGATGATTGCAACATGGTCTGTACTTGCGATGTATGAAACATCGCTCGCCCCAACACCAACAGGAGTGTTTCATAAAGGAAAATGCGATGAGCTATCTGAAAAACTTAGCTACATCTTTAACGACAATCACAACACCATTAACCGCACAAAAAGAGTTTTCTCTGAATATGGTGTAAAGTTCTGCATTGTTCGCAAATTGCCACACGCCTCTATAGATGGCTTTTCGTTTTATAACAACGGATGCCCTTGTGTGGTTGTAACTCAAAGATTTGACAGAATAGACAATCTTGCTTTTGCGGTGTTGCACGAAGTTGGGCATCTAAAATTACACCTTTCAAAAAATGGAATTGGTAAAATAACATTGGTGAATCCAGACTTAGAGCAATTGGCTAGAGAAGAGCAACAAGCTAATGAGTATGCAGCCAATGCTCTCATTCCAGAGGAATTATGGGAGAAACAGCCAAATGTAATATTAAGTCCCAAAGTGATACAAGCACGTTTCACCCAATGGGCAAAAACAATAAATAAAAATAAATGGATTGTTTTGGGACGTGCTTCTCATGAGACTAACA
>CAVKKI010000038.1:0-15858 GCA_963656725.1 Oribacterium sp.
AAGCAAGCTTGGCATTGCGTTCGCCTTGCACGATTTTTCAGCCCGCATTGGTAATTATCCCATTCGTTATATAAAAATAATTTTGATCACCTACTTAACAAACACAGTAATGAGATGGCGTTTTTTTGATTTTTTATTAGCTCATCCGAAAAACTAAGGCTTTATGACTGTAAATTTGACGTTTTTGTAAATTATGCGCCAATTTTGCCAATATATTTTTAAATAACAAGAGTTTTTACTACATTTGCAATGTAATGCATAAATAAGCTGATTCAGTTTCACTCATCAGAGTGGCAAAAGTTAACCCTTGTCGAACTTAAAATTGATTTAATAAGAAACAGATAGATACATAAGAATGAAACGCTGAAGAGAGGATGCGCAATTCAAAGAATTGCCTTCCTAGTGTAGAACCGCTCTTAATAGAGCGAGGTTATTCCACATCATTATCAACACAGTGCGTTTCCGTTCTACATTTATTATTGAGCTTTTAGCTCTTGTTCTCTTTATCTTGAATACCGCCAATTTTCAACGCATGAGAACAAGTGATAGGAGAGTTCACGCTATTAGGCGTGAACTGTTCCGTGCTTGTTATGCGTGAAGGTCACTTGGCGGTAACCTAAGATAAAGGCAAGCAACGGAACGGTTCCACGCCTTTTTTATTTTTATTATTCTCCTATGAAACAAAAACTAATCTACATGCTCGCGTGCATGGCATTAGCTTCTTGTGGCTCAACCCAACTTTCAACAAGCAGTGTGGGCTATCAGTCGGTGAGAACAACTCACGCACAACCCACTTCGAAACAGCCAATTCCCGATGATGCAAAAATTGCCGTGGCCTACTCAATAGGTGGTGACGGCAAACTGACTGCGGTGGTATATAACCGCACGTCGGAGATTATGACGATTGACCAAACAAAATCGTTTTTTGTGAATGCTGACGGCACATCGGTGTGTTATTACGACCCCACGGTGAGAACAACCTCTGTGACAGATATGTCTTCAGTGACGAAAGGGGCCTCTGTTAATCTTGGCGCCATTGCGGGAGCTCTTGGCGTTGGTGGTCCGATTGGTCAACTTGCCAATGGCATTAACCTAGGCGGCTCAGGAACTAGCGGAAGCGCTGAAACCACCACCACCTATATTGCCGACCAGCCACAGGTGTCGTTGGCTCCGCATAGCAATGGGGCCATGTCGAAAAACTTTAAGATAGAGGGAATTGGGGCTTCAGCCTTGATGGGGGGTGCTGAAAACCATCCTTCGCTAACCAAAGAGCAGTCGTATTGTCGCTTTAGCGTTTGCATTTCTTACTCAACAGATGGTGGCAAAACGTTCGACAAACTGGTTACCGACTTTTACGCCAACTCGAAAATCGTGGTTCCCGTCACTCAAAAAGGCAGAGTGAACGATGCAGTCAGACAGGTGTATCAGTTGAAAAACGATGCAATTAACGAACAATGGTGGATTCTGCATTTTAACTACAACATTGCGCTTGGTTATGACAAAAGAGTGCAAGGCGTGTTATACGATTACCAATAATCGAAAATTATGAATAAGATAATAGCATTTCTTTTGGCGGCATTTAGTCTTATTATGCTGCAATCGTGTAAAACCTCTCAGAAAGTAACGGTAGAGGGCATTCCCGGCACTGAAATTTATTCTCCACGAATGGAAAAACTAGGCGTGATTGAGCAGAACAGAAAAACTACATTTAAAATTTCAAGCAATGATTATTTCTCATATCTGATGTCGAAAAACGCTGGATCTGATGAGCTCGTTCCCTTTGCATTAGATTATAAGAATCATAATTATACAGGATCTGCTGCTTTGGAATGGGTAGGCGCTAGCATTGCTGCTGCGGGAGTGGTTGCTATGATTCCTGGCGTTATTATGCTTTGTGGTGATGATGACGGATCAATTATGGCCATTGGCGGAGTAGCCGCGTTGCTTGGTACGGCAATTGGTATGCCTGCATCAATGCGTAATAATCAAGTGCAGTATAAGCACAGATATAAGTACTTGTCTGTTCAAAACACGAATCAAGACATGCACTTCACGAAGATTGTGGACACGGGTTATAACAAAAACGCACAAAACAATGAAAACCGCGAAGCCACTTCGTCAACAACCACCGCGAAGCGCAAAGTTGCTGGAAATTCAACCTCTGCTACAACCACAGCAAAAAGAAAAGTTACCACCTCAAAGCGCACATTAAACGATTATGCAAAATATGTTTCTGCCACCTATGTGGGCAAAGGCACCCTGTATCAAAAAGGACAGGTGATAGAAAAATATGATGCGATAAAAGTGGTGGTGACGCGCATTGACAACAACACCGTAAACGTTGAGGTGTTTGAGAGCGGAGAGTCGTATTTCAATGCAAAAACCACTTATCAAATCAAGAAAAAAGGCAAAAACACCTACACGCTAACCCTTGATGGCGTTTCTGATGCTTGCATCACGATTGACAATGCTGGAAATCTGACGTACATTCACCCCAAAGTGAACATTGATGGGGAAATTTACACGTTGAATATTTCGGCTGGAAAGAAATAGATTAATTCAGTATTTCTCGAAATAAAATAATTACAAAAGGGGCTCTAAGCAAATGGTTCGCTTAGAGCCCCTTGGCTATTGTTTGAGAGGTATGTTTGCTATTGCACGGTAATCTTAGCCACTGTGCGTTGCGTGTCGGTTTGAGCTTCTACCACGTAGAGGCCGGTGGAAAGTTTGAGCGTGAGAGAGGAGGTGTAGGGACTCATGGTGTAGAGTGTGCGGCCCTCGGCATCCACAATGTGCACATAGGTTAGAGGGTGAGCCGTGGGGGAGGTGATAACGGCTTTTTGACCCACCACTTGCACTAAGGGCGCCTCGTCGGTGATCTCATCCTCGGGGTTGGGCGTGGTGTCGCTCGTGAGGATGTAATAGCGGCCGGTGGTAACGCCAGGCACTTCCACCGTGACGCTGTCGGCCTCGGGGGTGCAGCCCAGGGTGAGGGGCGTGACTGAGCCGTTAGAGGCGTCGAGCAGCGAGAGTGTTTCGGTGAAGGTGTGCATGCCAGTGAAGGTGAGCCGCACGGGTTGTTCGTTATCAGAAAGCACGCCCACGGGAATGCGCTGCATGGTGCGGCGGCGGTTGATGCTGCTCACGGTGTGGCCGGCTAGGGTGTAGACGGTGGGAGCCGAAAGCTGCGAATTGTCCACAAGCGTTTCCATATCTTCCGCAGTTTGGAAGGCGTTGCTGGCACTGTCTGTTTTGAGCACGAGGGCCTCGGTGGTTTCGCCGCCACGAGTGGCGCGGATGCGAAGCGTTTGCTGAGGCTGAGCGCTGTGAGTGCGGCCCTTGCGTGAGGGAGCACGCAGCAGGCTGTTCACCTCTTTGGCCTGTGCCATCATCTCGGGAGTGAAGGTGAGCGAGAGCGAGCCTGTGGCGCTAGCGGCCTTAACGAAGAAGCCTTGGCCGGGGGCTAGCGTGCCTAGAGAAGTGGAGGTGGTGGCGGAGTTGATGGCCGTCCAACCGGTATCGTCACTGTTCTGCATCACACCAGTTTGACCATTGGCGGTGAGCAACCAGTATTTCGCTCCATCCACAACCGCAGCGTTCTTCTCGAAGAACTTGGCCATGTTGAGTCCACAGGTGAAGGGGTTGCCCACGAGGAAGTAGGCATTGGCCGCTACGTTGTTGTGGAGCGTGAGGGTGAATTGGTCTGCGCTCATGTTGTCGGTGAGCAAGCGGTGAGCGTTGGTGCGGTCCACGGTGTAGGTTTTGCCATCGGTTACGTTCTGCTCGGTGTAGTAGCTAAACTGGGCATCTTCCTTAGGCAAGCGGAAGCGCGTGGCGGTGTAAGTGGTGCCATTGTAGCTAGTGCCGCCCACTTTCACAGAGAAGCCGCCATTGCTATAAGGCACTTGCACGTTGTTGTAGACCTTGCTCCAATTGGCGCCTACATAAACGTTGCGATCGTCTTTCACAGCGCTCTCTTGCGGCGAGGTGGCGCTGTAAGGATCGAGATAGTAGAGCTTGGCATCGGCCACATCCCAAGAGCGTTGATAAACGGCCGGACTGAAGCGGTTGTAGCTTGTGGTGTTGAAGGTGACGTCGGCGAAATAGGGCGTCAACTGTTGCCCATTGTCGGTGGGGGCATACCAATCGCCAGCGTAGGTGGCTTGCAGAGGTGAGCCGAGGGTGTACCAACGATTGGGCGTTAAGCTATACTCCATCCATGCCTTACGATAGCTGAGCAAGTGTGTGCCGGCCACTTCGGCTGCAGGGGCAAGCACGAGGTCGTTGGCCGTGTAGGGAGTGTAGCGTTGGCAGGTGTTGAGGCCCGAGGTGGCCGTTTGTTCGGCGAGAAGGCAATACTCTATGTCGTTGGTGGCGGTGCGGTTATCGTCTTCGTGGTTGGTGAATTCCACAAACGAATCAGCGCTCGTGGCGGTGGCGTAGAGTGTGGGGTAGTTGCTGCATCCTGTGGGAATGACAACGCTGGTGTGAACCATCGGCACATAGCCTTGAGCCGTGCCGTTAGCGTCGTTAGTGGTGTAGGTGTCGGCGGCAGTGAGCTGAAGGTCGGTGCGGTCGGCACGCAGCCAGTTCTTGTCGTTGGTCCACTCGTTATTGCCAGCGGCCCCCGTCCACACCTGGTAGGCTGGCACGATGATGAGGTCGGTCAGGAGTGTACCATCGCAAGTGGTGCTCACGGTGATGCTGCCATCGGCAAAGCGCTCTTTATAATCGATGCGCAGGTTGTAGGTGTAGCCTTCGCGGGGAGTGAAGTCGGCGGCGAAGTAGAGGTCGGCATGAGCATTGTCGGCATCGGCCGTGAGTGCCTCAAGGGCGGTGACGGTGCCCACTTGATGGAAGTTGACGATGTTGCCATCGGTGTCTTCATCATAAACCTTCATATTGGGGTCGTTGGTGCCGGCCAAGTAAACGCTGGCCACGCCGCTATCGTCGGTGCTCACCATCTTGAGGCCTGTGGCGCCATCGGTGATGGTTTTAATGCCGCGTAGAGGCAGACGCAAGCGGTTGGTGGGCGCTGTGCCGGCAGTGGTTTCGCGCACCTCTTCAATGGCAGATAGACTGCTGCGCACGGGCACGTTGGTGATGCGCTCAGGGTAGCTCACGCCCGTGCCGCTAATGCCATCGTAGAGTTCGGGAGCTTTTCCGCTCACTTGGATGCTGAGGTGCTGAGGATCGAAGCAATACTGCACGCCTGGGGTGGCTGTTACATCGTCGATGGGAATGAGCGTCACCACCAGTTCTTGCCCTTGTGGCGTGGTGGAAGGCACGTAGACGTTGCAAGTGTTGTTAAGCAGAGCCAAGGGCGCAATTTGCGAACCGTTGCTTTGGGTGAGCGCATAGAGTCCGTCGATGACGTATTGGTCGAGCGAATAAGCCTCGTCTGCCTGTGGCGTGGCGCCTTGCGTGGTGGTGGCTTTGGGATAGAAGTGGCGGAAGTTTTGCAAGGCTTCGCGCAAACTAATCTCATTGGCAGCGGCCGTTTCGCCCGTAGAGAGTTCACGCACGGAGCCGTCAACGCTGCTCATCACCATGTTTTCGAAGGTGCCGCCCACATAGTCGCGCCACCAGTCGTATTGGAACATTTGCAGAGGCACATCGCCCGTGGTGGTGTCAGAGCCGTTGAGCTTCACGCTGAGCGCAACGCTTTTGCCTGCACAGGCTTGGGTGGCGCCGTCCACGTTCATTTGTCCGTCACCATCTTGCACCACGCTGATGGCTTTGGCCGATTTGAAGGCCGACATAATGCGGCAGCTGTTGTCGAGGTTGAAGGCATCTACCGCGTTGCTGGTGGTGATGGGCTCTGTGCTGTATCGAGGAGCAAAGATCAAGTAGTACCAGTGGTTGGCCTTGAGTCCCGAGCCTTGCATCTTGTCGCTCACCACGAAGTGGCGCACACCATCGCTAGTGGTTTCTTTAAAACGTGTACCCGTTGTCACGGCCAGTGCGTCTTTATAATTAAAGGTGGGCAGCAGGGTGTCGTCGTTGTAGTGGGTGGTGAAATTCACATAGCGGAAGGCGCGGCGATAGTTCTCGGTGGTGTTAGGGTCACCAATGAGGGATTTGAGCATGGCTTGGGTTACTTGCTGCTTATTGATAGAGCCTGCATTGTCGGCCGAGAGAGTCGACATTTCGGCATCGAAGATGTTCTTGTCGAGCAAGCAATACCACATTTGCGGGGTGCCAATGGTGGGATCTTCATCTTCTTCCAAGCCCAATTGCTGCATGATGGCATCGAAGTCGGTGCTCATTTTGGTGAGCGTGATTTGTTGGTCGCACACAGGGGTGGTGCGTTCCAATTCCACACTTGTGTTGAAGGCAAACACCTCCACGTTGTCGATGAGGATGTCGCCGCCTGCGGTGTTGGTGCAAGCGTTTTCAATGTTCAGTTTATAGTTTACAAAACTTTCAGCGCTCGAGTTGATGAAACTGAAATAAACTTGCTGCCAAAGAGGTGTGCGGTCGGTTGTGGTGGGCTTCACCTCTGTGCCTGCGCTATTGCGGGCAGAGTTGTAGATGACGCCAGGGCAAAAACTATAAAGAATAACCTCTTTGCCTGCTGAAGTCACGCCCACCACATTAAACAACACCTGTGCGGGACTTTCATTGCCGTCGCGGTTATTGGCGCTGTAAACCCATGCCGAAACAAACAAGCGCGAGGCGGGGCAAGGCGAGCCATCGAATTCGAGTGAAGCAATGCGGCCGGGAAGGTCGGAGGCGTCGATGTAGAGGAAGGCCGAGTTGCTTGCGTCATATTGCTCGCTGCCATAGGCTTGCTCATAAAGCTTCATCACCGACACGTTGTTGGCGCGCACTATGCCATTTCCATCGCCGTTTTGAAAGCGGTGAGTGATGGCATACGATCCCCAAGTGTTCTCGGCTGTCGCCCCTGTGCTGTTGAAAGCACCTGCCACGGGGGCAAAGGCGTAGTTGGAGTTTTCAAAGAGCAAGGGATAGCGATAGGTGAGCGGGTTGCTTGTGCTAGGACCTTGCTGCCCCGTGTTGAAACTATAGTTCTTACCCACGGGTGGGGTGATGAAGTTGTCGTAAGTTGTGGGATTGAAATTGATAGAAGCCACAGGGGCGCCCACGTTTTCCTTCAAAGATTCGGGAGCGCGCTTCGTTTTAAACGAGCCATCGGTGTTAAGGCCAATCACCTCGTTGTAGATGAGAGGTTCGGTTTCTTCATCGAAATAGAGGTTGACCTTCGCTATTTGGTAGCGTGTGCCGTCGCTGGCTGTGCCGTAGATTTTAAACACGCAATGGTCGCTAGTGGCTTCGCCCGTGCCTGTGCCGTTGGTGTCGCCAGGATAGTTGAAGGCAATGAATCGGCGCATGCCCGAGGTCTTTGCGCTTAATGCACCGGCACTGGTGATGCCCGAGCCCTCGTCGTCTACCTCAATCACCATTTGGCCATTGAGTTCGCTGCTTTGCAGGTTCTCTTCCGAGGCTGTAGCTGCGTTATAGTACCAATAGTCTTGAAACTGCATGTTGAGCGAAAACGAACTGCAGCCTAGCGTAATTTTCTTTTTCGGGAAGTGTATGGTGTGTTCCTCATACCACTTGTCGCTGCCGTCTTTGCAGTTAAGCAGTTCGTTGGCAATGGAGCGGGCGTTGCGGATGGTGAACACGTTGCGGCTGCTGAGAGTGGGCTCGATGAGGTCTTGATTTTCGGGCACCACATTGTCGTTAATGGTCGATCCGTTGAATTGTGGATTGCCGTTATCGCCGAAGTAGTCCACGAAGTCAGTGTAAGTGGTGGCATCTATGCCGAGTTCATATTCATAGTCGTCGGCAATCTCTTCGGGCATTTGGAAGGTAAAGTCCTTGCCTACGAAGGTGCCATAGGCGTTGTTGAAGTTGAGACCGGCGCCCATCACGAGTCCGTTTTGATATTTACGGATGCTTTTACCAGAGAAGAGGAGCAAGTCGTCGCTCACAGGATCGCCCGTGCTGTAATTGTACCAACGTTGATAGGCTCGTTGATTGGTATCGTTGCCATTACCCGAATAGAGGCACGATGGCAATACCATGGTGCGGTTCGTGCCGGCTTTGAGATAGTGGGTCACGTTGTAGGTATTAACCTTTTGTTCTGTTTTGCCCGTGTAGGCGTTGGTTTCGAATCCGTTTTCGTCGGGTTGAATAAAGCCCGTGGGGATGGTGTTTGTGCATCCGCTGGCCTGCTTCACAAACCAAGAGCGTTTGGGGCGCACGGCATAGTCGGTGTAGTCTTCCCCGTTAAACACTTGAGCAGGGGTGAAGAGAATGTAGGTGCGAGCGCTTGTGTTTTGTAGCAAAGTGAGGTTTTCGCCCGAACCGGAAACGCCCAAATACCACGTTCCATCCACGTAGTTAGTGAGGTCTGTGCCGCTAACAGGCTGAATAAGATAACGGCCAGATGAGGTGTCGTAAGCTGCCTTAAAGTGCGAGGCATCGCTAGCGTCGAGCGTGGCTTTAAGGGTGGACGAAGTGATGTCGAAGCGCAAATATTTATGGTCTTTGGTGCGCAAGGTGAAATCGCTCATGCGGCCCTGCAACGTCCAATACATATCGTTGATGTGTTTATTCAACGCCTGCACATAAACTCGGTTTCCGCCATCGCTGCCACCGCCAGTGCAATAAGAGTTGGCGTTGCGCTTATCGAAGCTGATATACACATAATAAGGAGTGTCGGTGTCGGAGTTGGTGAAGGGCGGCGACACGGGGTCAGAAAGACTGAAACAGAGGTGATGGTCGCTCGTGTCGGCCAGGTAGATGGTGCTATAGTCGAGCATCTTAAGGGTGCTTCCATCGGTGTCTAGTCCTAGGCAAAGGCCAGGAATGCTGGGCACTGTGCCATCGGCATTCAGTGCACCGATGCACCACATGGGTGTGCCGCTTGCGGTGGAGTGGTTAAACCACAGGAAGAAGTGGCTAGCCTCGTCCACCGATTCCACTAGGCTCACCGACCCATCGTCGGCCGCCTTGAGGTAGCGCATGTTCTCACCATTGAGCAGCACGAAATCCTTGTCCGTACCGATGTTGCGCCACAGGATGGGTGCTGAGGGTGAAAGTGCACTGGGAGTGTTCTCCACCTCCACGCTCGTGTCATTGCCCTTGAGCATAGGCACGTTGTCGAGTTCACCCAGTTGCAAATAGCGCCAATAGCCATTGTCTTTGGTGTAGAATTCGGGCGTGAAGTCGGCCTTGATAAAACGGAAGAAGTTGTTGCCGTAGCCCGTGGGGTTTAGGCTCAACTCATTGAAGTTGATGAAATTGTTTCCGCTCACATCGGGCAGTTGAATTTGCCAAGCGTCGTAGTTATCGTCGGCCTCGGTAAGGCGCACCTTGCTCGCTTCGTCTTTGGTGGCCACCATGGTGAAGGAAGAGGTGGAGGTGTCGTAGTGCAGATAGGTCTTCGTATGCACGTTTTCGAGATAACAGTCGCCATTGGTGCAGTTGTCGTCGGTCACGGCCAGCCACACTTGGTTAATGTCGTCATCGTCGGCCGTGGCGAGTTTCACGCTCACGTTGCCGTCGGTGTCGGTGCTAATAGCCAAACTATTGGCGTTGCTATCGTCCTTTCGCAGATAATAAAGCTGATAGTTCGATCCGCTCGTGCTAATCACGGGCAATGTGGGGGCGGCAGGATAGTTCGTCAGTTTCACCACCGAGTAGCGCGTGTTGCTTTCTCCCCAAGAGAGGTTGCCGTTGATGTTCATGCAGAGTGCCTTATCGCCTGCCGTGTTGAGCAAGTTGAAGCGCGGTGCATTGTTGGTTTCGTAGGTGTTGACGCTAGCGCCACTGAAGGCATAGGCGGCCGAAGCGTCGGTGGTGATGCCGAAGGTCTCGGTGTCGGCATCGTAGGTGAGATAGTTGCCGGCATCGTTCTTTAAGTGGCCGTTGATAAATTGCCACATATAGGTGTTGGCCACGTCATTGCCTGCCACGGTGCGGGCGCAAGGAGCGTCGGTGTGCTCGGCATTGGTTTGCATCAGCACTTTCGAACCCATAGCGGGGAACATCACATAAGTAGAATAGTCCACTTGGCTAAACGTCATGCGGTTGTTGGTGTCGTTGCCGCCCGACCATCCTTTCAGGTAGTAGGTCTCTTGTCGGTTCATATACGTATAGCCCGATTGGTTATAGGGATGCAGCTGCCAGTTCGAGGTATAGTCTGAACCATTATCTACAAATTCCTCCAAGCGCAAGATGGTGGCATTTGCTTTGTCGGAGGTCACTTGGTAGTAACCGCCCGTGTATTGAATGTAAGAGCCTAGCCAGTTGCGCATATACACATCGCCTAGGTCGTTAGCTTTTTCAAAGGTCCAGGCGGTGAGGGTGTTGGCGTTATTGTTAAAACGTTTGTGAAGCTTTCCGCTCGCTTCCGTGCAAGCAAAATTGACGTTGTCCAACACGTGGTGCATCACGTAGTGCACCGCGTTGTCGTCGGTGCTGAGCGTCACCATTTCGGGGCCCATCACATTGCTAGCTAGGCGCAAGGTGGCGAAACGTGTTTGAGCCGCGCCAAGATATACTTTTCCTTTCTCGCTCACGCAAAGTGCGTTCGAATTGTCGGTGCTAAGCACAAGGTTGTAGCGTGCGCTAGCCGCAGCATAAGTGCTCTTGATGCGTTGGAAGGTGGTGGCTTGCGTGCTGTCTTTGGTGGTGATGAATGCGTTGATAACGTCGTTATATTTCACATACCTGCCATTGCCGCTCTTCAGCTGAAAGCGGTTTACCACGCCGGTGGCTTTCAGTGTCCATTGAAAGTCGGCGTCGCTGTTTGAACTGGCATATTTCTGTGCCTCTAGTTCGCCACCGTGGTTGTCGCGCAAGGCCCAAGTACCCATGCCACTAAACTGAATGTAGCTCGTGATGTCGGTGAAGCTAGATGCCTCAAAACTCAAGGCGTTGTAGGCGTCGCTGAAGGCTGTCACGCTCAGTGTGTTGGCCGTGCTGCTCAAACCCACCGTGCGGCTGTCGTTGCTCGACAGGGCCATGGTGATGTACCAATGTTCGGGGTTTGTGTCGTCTTCCAACAAGCGGAAGGCGGTCACGCTGCTCACGTTAAATGTGGTGTACCATTGGAATTTGCCGTTATCGTAAACGAAGTATTTGCCCTCTTCGTTCACCAAATAAAAGTCGCCATCCTTGCAGCTGCTGTGTTGAGCGGGAATCAAAGCCCAGTTTTGCGTGCTGCTAATGGGTGTTATTTTTGTTTCAGAGGTGAAGGTGCTTCCGTTGGCTGTAAGATAGAGCGCCTCGTCGGCTGTGGAGTTGGCTTTAAACTTAATTTTATAAACGTGGTCCAAGTTTTCAATGCTGCTTGAAATGCTTGGAGCGGCCACGCCTTTCACCTCGCTTATATCGCTGGCTAGGCGCACCACAGAATAGAGGCACGACTGCGTGGCCAAACACAGTTCGCCGCCCTTGCAGCTCAGTCGTTGGTTAGTGTTGCTGCTTAAGCATAGGTCGTAACGAGTAGCGCCACTATGGGCTGCATAAGTGTTGGTTTGCAGCACAAAACTCGTAGCCTCGCTCTTGGTGGTGGTGAGACTAAAGGCGCTGTTGCTATATTTAAGGTAATTGCCGTTTCCGCTTTTGAGCAAATAGGCTGGGCCGTTAGCTTCGAGCGTCCACTGATAACTCGCTAAATCTTCGCTTTCGGTGCGCTCTTTCAGTTCCACGCCCGTTGTGGTGCCGGCATCGTGCAGCAAGGCCGCTCCTTGAGCGGTGAATTGAATGTATTGCGTTTTGCCGTTCCAAACGTCGGTGATGGGGGTGGTGAAGTAGAGGGCTTCGGCTGCTTGAAGGTTAGAACCAAAACCTACTCTTGAGTTGCCCGAGCCATAGGGTAATATGTATTTAGTGGTTTTTGTGTTATAAAACACCCAATTGCTCGCAAGCGTTGAGTTGGAATTGTCATCGCCCTCATAAAGACGATAAACTCCATAGTTTTTACACTTGGTTTCGTCGCTCGAAAGTTGCAGATAGCTGCCACTTTCGCGATAAACATATCTCCCTCCATTGCTCTTGATGTACACGTCGCCCAGGTCGTTGGCTTCGTAAAGACACCAATTGTAGCTTTCGGTGGTGTGAGCGGTGCTTTTAGAAAGTAAATTAACACTGGTGTCATCATATACAAATTCTGTGCCATTCATGGTTAAAACCCAACCATATTTATGTTGCTCCGTGTCGCTGCTGAGCAACGGACAAAGAGCCGCGCCCTTAATGGCTGCAGCCTGTCGCACCACGGCGTAGCGAGAGTTGGCCTTCACCAATAGCAGTTGGCCGTTTTTCACACCGAGTGTGTTGGCCGTGCTGGTGGAGCTGCTCATGCTGGCTAGGGTGAGGTTATAGCGCGTGCTGCCCGTAACGTTTGTGTTATAATAGCTATTGGTGGTTTGCACAAAAGCCGTGGCCTCGCTTGCCGTGGCAGTGAGACTGAAGGTGGCAGTGGTTTCGTCATATTTCACATAATTCCCCAATTTGCTTTTCAGCAACACGGGGTTGGTCACGCCATCCACGGTGGTGCTTTCCAGCGTCCATTGGTAACCAGTGGCCGATGGCGCATCCTCCGCAAGGTCGGTGCTTACAGAGAGTGCGCCATCTGTGTCGAGCAGGGCGCAGCGGCCATTGCCCGAAAATTGAAGGTAGGTGTAGGTGGCAGTGTCGTCAGCTCGCAAGGGTTGTGCCGTCATTGTGGCCACAAACACAAGGAGCATGCATAAAGTTCGAAGGGGAATATGAAGAAACGGTTTCATAATATAAAAACGTTTATTTGGCTATGACGTAAATGGTGCGAGTATAGGTTTGGGTGGTCACGGTGCCCGAGGCGCTCGTGCCAGTCAGAATGTTCACCGTGAGTTTAATGGTGGCCGTACCAGTTGAGCCTGGAGTGATGGTGCCCAGAATTTCGCCCGTAGTGGTGTCAAACTGTGGTTGTTTGCTAAAAATGCCCGTGGCGCCCGTCACCTGCATAGAGTAGCTCTCCACTTGCTTCGTGTCGTTCAGGCTAATCCACAGTTCGGGGTTGTTGCGGTTGACATATTTATAGAGCTTCGGTGTGATTTCGAAATCGCCGCCCCCGGTGAAGGTGACGTAAAATTCACCGTTCTCTTCCATCACATGAGCGGGATAGCCGCCGATGGGAGGATAAGAGTTGGCCGAGAGCTTCAACACATAGTTCGTCAGGTTCACATTCACCAGCGCCACGTAGTTGCGTTTGATTTCATCGAGCTGCACCACGGCCTCGCGGTTATCCTTCTCCCACGTTCCTTCCTCGTTCAAGCGCTCCATTACGAGGGTGAGGGGGAAGCCTTGGTGTGTGCCATAGGGCTTGCTTTCGTTCACATAGAGCGGAGCGGCGGTAGAACCTAGCGTGTAGCTATTGCCGGCGTCGATGGTTTGTGCTTGTGCGTCGTCAGTGCCACAGTCGAAGAGCGTCACGCTAGTGGTGTCGTGAGCTAAATTGTCAAATTTGCACTGAATGATGCCTTCTTCTTTTTTCGGCAGAAAATAGAGTTGCGAAGAGTTGTTCGTTGTGAGGTCGCCCCACACCACCTTGCGCAGTCTTAATTGTTTGTCGGTTTGATTATTGAAGGTGAGTTGCACCTTACCCATCATTCTAAATAGCGTGAGCGTAATGGTTTGATCTTTGTCCACGAAGAACGTTTCATTGTTGGTCATGGGCAATCCTGTGGTGGGCATTGTGTAGTTGTTAAACGCTGCGGTGTAGGTGCTTTCCTCGAGTGTGGTGGGCAATGCACTGCCCACGGTGAAGGTTATTCCGTTGGTTGTGAGGCTGGTGATGTTGCCGTCGGCATCGGTGCTGATGTTGCTAAAGTCGTTGAGGTTGGCAAGGTTCACAAAGCTGTAGGTGGCATTCATGTTGGCATCGATGGTAGTCACCTGTTTGCGTTCAAACTCATCGTTGTCGGTCACGTTAAAAATGTGTTCCACCTCGTTCGATGTTTGGTTCGTCATCACCACATAGGCGTTGCGAATCAAGTCGCCCGTTGCGTTATATTCATTGCTTCGGGTGGCTTGGGTGTGGTTGGCCGATTGCAGCGCCAGGGTTAGCTTCACCTTCTTGTTGCTCTTGTCTTGGTCTAGCTCATTTGTTGAGCAGGAGGCTAGGAGCATGAGGGAGGAGAAGAGGAAGAGGGGGATATGTGGAGATTGGAATTTCATGATGAGGAGGGGAATTTAATTAGCTTTCCTGCTCTTGGGGGGCGACGCGTCCCGCGTCGGGGCAAGGAGAAAAGGATTAAATCTACAATATAATTTACACTTCTGTCAGTTCTTCTACTGCGTTTCCGCTTGCCCCGACGCGAGACGCGTCGCCCCCCAAGAGCTAGCGCTAAAGGTCAATGTCAGGCGCCACGCTGGGCACCCAGTCTCTCACCTCTAGCACAATCACGCCGAGCGAGGTCACCTTGCTCACGTTCACTTGGTAGAGGTTATTTCGCACAATGCCATATTTCATAAGCAGCGCGTCAGAGGTGCTGCCCGAGGGGTCGGTGTGGCGAATGTAGTAAACGTAGGTTTTCTGCACCGCTTGCGTAGCCCCTTCCTTTAGGTAGTAGCCGGTGAAGATGAGGCCCGTCACATACTTCTGTTTGTTAGCTCCCACCGGGATGGTGTTCTCTTGAGCGTAGCAAAGCTTTCTATACACCAAACTGTTGTCGGTGTAACAATGCTCCAGTCCGTCGGCCACTTGGCTCACGGGGTAATTGGTGTTGTTCGCGTCGAAATCGTCAATCCATGCCGCGTAAGGGTTGAGATAGCTAAGCAACACATCGTTTGTGCCGCTGGTTTTCACTGTGGTGTAGGGGTCTATCACGTAGTTAGAGGCATTCTTGTCCGCACCAATTTGTTCTGCTCCCAGATAGGTCACCCCGTTGGTCAACGTTCTGTCGGTGCTTACTCGCTTGAGCAAATACTCCGTGTTGTTGCTTAGGTTGATAGGCGTGACGCTCGTAAGGTAGAAGCGGTCGTTGGTAGCCTTGTCTTGATCGTCCACCACCACATATTCGTAGCAGTTTTTGGTGATGTCACCCGTGGTGGTTGGTATGGTTTTGTCGGCCAGCCAAGTGCCTTTGCCCGGCGAGTAGTCAATGCGTGCCGCCAGTCGTTCCACATTGATGCTCAGGTTGCTGAGCGCTCCGTTGGGGTCGTCGGTCATGTTGGGTGTGGCGTTAATCGTCACGGGCGTATCGTCGCTGCTTGTCATCACAAACCCCGAGCACGAGGCCACGTCGGTGCAAGTGCCATAATAGAGGTGGTTGGTGGTCATGGCTTGCAGTTCACCTAGGGTGTTCGCTTCATCGCCCACATATCCGTTGTTCACCACGGCTATTACGTGATATTCTCCCGCATTCACCATTTGTTTCGTTTTCACCACCTCCGAGGTGTAGCTCACGTCGGTGGGGGAACTAGAGGCTGTGGTGTTTTTGGTAAATGAGGGGAAATATACCTTAAAAAGAATGGGCGTGTTGGCTGCGGCATTCACCCCTTGTTTGCTTTGATAGAAGAAGAGGGTGGCGTTGCTCACGGCATACTCTCTTTCATCGGCTCCCTTCCACCCGTCGCTGTTTGAGGGGTTGGCTCCACGAGTTTGGGGTGTGGAGGTGGTGGCGTGCAGGGTGATTTTAAAACTAGCGTTCTTCACCACTCCCCCATTCTCTTCTGCCTCCGTGCTGTCTTTGCTGCATGAGGTGATGCCCGCCAAGGTGGTGACGATGGCGAGCAGCAGATATTGTGATATGTGGAGGAGATTTTTCAAGGTGGTAAGAGTGTAATTCTATTGGAGTTGAGCTCTTGGGGGTGAGCTCTTGGGGGGCGACGCGTCCCGCG
>CAVKKI010000039.1:0-15639 GCA_963656725.1 Oribacterium sp.
AACCACAGCGGTGGCCGACAGCACAGGCTTTGGCGATTGGCACAGCATAGAGCCTGCTGATATTAAAAATCCCGTAACGCTGTTTGGCTCTGACTGGATGGCTCTAGCCGCAGGCAAGAAGGGCGACCTCAACGCCATGACCGTGGGTTGGGGCACACTGGGCGTGTTGTGGGGCAAGCCCGTAGTGACGGTGTATGTGCGCACAAACCGCTACACCCACACCTATTTAGACCGCAACGACCACTTTACGCTTACCGCCTTTCCCGAAGAGAAACGCGAGGCGCTTAATTACATTGGCACTCACTCGGGACGCGACGATAAGAACAAACTGCAAGAGGCCGGACTTACGCCAGAATTTACCCCCAGGGGAAATCCTATTTTTAAAGAAGCCAACTTGGCTATTGAGTGTAAGTTGCTCTATAAAGAAGATATGAAGAAGGGACTTATGCCTCAAGACGTGGTGAAAGATAACTACGGGAAAGAGAGCGACACGCACACGGTGTATGTGGGCGAGATAGTGAACGTTTGGAAAAAGTAAGAAGAAGCATTATGCAAGACAATCAAAAAAACGAGCCAACCTTCCACCACAGTCTGCCCATTCAAATTCGCTTTAACGATGTGGACCGCTACGGACACGTTAACAACAACGCCTATTTTGCCTACTACGACCTAGGCAAAGACGAATACCTGCGCAATGTGTTGCAAACGAACTATCGAGCCACGAACGTGGTGCCCGTGATAGCGAACATTAACGCAGACTTCATTCTGCCCATTTTCTATGGCGACGACATTGTGATGGAAACGCGCGTGGCGCACATCGGCAATAAAAGTTTCACCTTGGAGCAACGCGCCATTAACCGAAAAACAGGGCAAAAGGTGTGTCAATGTACCACCACGATGGTTTGCTTCAACCTGAAGACGCAAACCTCGGCCGAAATGCCCGCGGAATATCGCAAAGCCTTTGAGGAGTTTGAACATCTTTAAGCATCTATAATTTAAAATAAGGCCATCAGCCTCACCCTTTCCTATGCAAAAAATAATTTTCTCAAAAAACATAACTGCTGAGCTCGACGCCCTTTGCGATGAGCGACAGGCCGACCGCATTTTTCTGTTGACCGATGAAACGACCGAGCAACTGTGTCGCCCGCTGGTGAAGGAGTGTAAAGCCGTGTTGGGCGCGCAAGGCATTGTGATAGGCGCCACCGACGTAAACAAAACGCTCAACACCCTAGCCTCGGTGTGGTCTGCCTTAAGCCAAGGAAAAGCCTCGCGCAAGTCGCTGCTTATCAACCTGGGCGGCGGCATGGTGACAGACCTTGGCGGATTTGCCGCAGCTTGCTTTAAGCGTGGCATTGACTTTATCAACGTGCCCACCACCCTACTCTCAATGGTAGACGCTGCCGTGGGCGGAAAAACCGGCATCAACTTCAACGGACTGAAGAACGAAATCGGAGCCTTTCAAGAAGCACAGGGCGTGATTGTGGACACAGAGTTTTTGCGCACGCTCGACGATGCCAACTTGCGCTCGGGCTACGCCGAAATGCTGAAGCACTCGCTGCTTGAAACGCCCGAGATGTGGGCCGACCACTTAAAATTCAACCTTGCACAGCCCGACTACCCCCATCTGCAAGAGCTTGTGGCTCAAAGCATTCACTGCAAGCAACGCATTGTGGCCGAAGACCCCCACGAGCATGGGTTGCGCAAGGCTTTGAACCTAGGGCACACCGTGGGGCATGCTTTCGAATCGTTTGCCATGGAGCAAAATCGCCCCATTCTTCACGGATATGCCGTGGCCTACGGATTAGTGTGCGAACTCTTCCTAAGTGCCGCTCACACGGGCTTCCCCACCGAGCAAATGCGACAGACGGTGCAGTTTGTGCGCAACTATTACGGCACATTCGCCTTTACTTGCAACGACTACGAACACCTTTACGACCTCATGTTGCACGACAAAAAAAACGTGGGCGGCGTGATAAACTTCACCCTGCTGGGAGGAATTGGCGACATTTGCCTTAACCAACACTTGAGCAAAGAGGACGTATTTGAAAGTTTCGATTTCTTGCGCGAAGCATAACCCACGACACGCCATGACTACACTTCAATTCAACCGATACAAGCAATGGGCGGAGCACGTGCTTTCCCTGCTAGTAGTGTTTCTATTGCTCACCGCCACGGCGGTGTGGATGGGACATTTGTTTGGCCACTCCATTGGCACTACCTCGAAAGCCGAAGTACAACAAAGCGCTAGTGTTGCCACCACTCCAACTGCAACAACACTCGAAAAGCTAGGCATAGACGATAAAGCACAACTCACACCACGCGATTCAGCCTCGTGGGTGGTTGCCGCAGCAGACAAGAAGCCTTTAGGCATCGTGATAAGCAGCGAGCCCTACGCCAAAGACGTGAAAGGTTTTGCCGGACCCACACCTATATATATATATGTGTTGAACGACGGCACCATCCAAAACATTGCTGCCGCCGATAATGCTGAAACGCCCGACTTCTTCAACCGAGCCTTCAACGGCCTTGTGCCTCAATGGAAGGGAAAGAGCCAAGCCGAGGCTGCAGAACTAGAAGTGGACGGTGTGACAGGCGCCACCTTCTCGAGCAAGGCGCTCATTGCCAACGTGCAACGCTCGCTAGCCGCACAGCTATCGACACAAACCAGCCATAAAGCCGAGCCCACCATTGGATGGAGGCGCACCGCAGCCGTGGCCATCGTTTTGCTGCTAGGCATTGCCATCAGTTTGCGATTTAAAGGCCGAAAGTGGTTGCGCATAACGCAATTGATTCTTAACGTAGGAGTGTTAGGCTTTTGGTGCGGACAGTTTCTTTCGCTCTCATTGTTGCGCGGATGGTTGGCCTATGGAGTGAACGGCATGGCCTACTTGCCAACGCTGCTTGTGTTGGCCGTGGCTTTAATCATGCCCTTCTTCAAACGTAAGCGCCACTATTGCTCGTGGGTTTGCCCCTTAGGGAGCCTTCAAGAATTAGTGGGTTTGTTGCCATTCCCCAAAATTCATTGTTCACCCAAGGTGTATAAAGCCATGAGTCGCATCCGCATCACCTTCTTTGCTCTGCTTTTGTTGGTGTTGTGGCTCGGCATCGGTGCAGAGTGGCTCGACTATGAGCCTTTCACCGTGTTTTTCCTCGACACAGCCACGCCAGCCGTGATTATCTTAGCCGCCATTATCCTTGTGGCAAGTTGTTTTGTGCCTAACGTGTGGTGCAAGTGTCTATGCCCTATGGGCATGGCGCTTGATTTGAGCGAGAGCACACAGAGCAAGTAGACATTCCCCTCCCATTTCTCAACCAATAACCAAAAACATCAAGCAATGAATCGTTACAAAATAATCTGCCTCGTATTGGCCATTGCCCTTTTGGCCAGTTTAACCCGCGTGGTGGTGTTATCCCACCAAAAACAAGAGGCGCAAAACGCCCCACAAGCCACCGCCGACGCTGTGATGCAAAACATATTGAAGCGCAAAAGCGTGCGCTCTTACACCGACCAACCCGTGCGACGCAGTGCGCTCGACACCCTAGTGCGTGCCGCTATGGCCGCCCCTACAGGAATGGACGTGCGTCCTTGGAAATTCATCATCGTAGACGACCAAGCCGTTATGAAAAGCTTGGCTGAGAAGCTTCCCCGCGCCAAAATGCTGGCCGAAGCACAAGCCGCCATTGTGGTTTGCGGAGACACCACCGTGCTCGACAAAATGGGACACCCCTCGCCCAACTGGATGCTCGACTGCTCGGCTGCAACCGAAAACTTGTTGCTACAGGCCGAGGCTATGGGACTTGGAGCTGTGTGGACCGCTGGCTATCCCTACGACGACCGAATGGATGCCATTCGCTCGGCCTTTAATCTGCCTAGCCACATCATCCCCTTCAACCTCATTCCCATCGGTTACCCCAAAGGCGACCCACAACCCAAAGATAAGTATAACAAAGACAACGTGCATTATAACGCGTGGTAAATCACGCACATCATCAGTTGGCGAAAAGACGATAGCTTCCACTGCGAACACTGTCTTTTCGCCCTCTTCATTTTCCTTAACAACCCATCTTCCCTCACTATGACGGACATTTCATCATCTGCTAACTCCGCAGCCAAGGAGCCAGTAACCCCCGCCCCCTCTTCCTCAAAGAAGACCATAGCCATTGGCGTTGCTGCGGGGTTGCTCACCTCTGTGTGCTACGGTTTTGTGCCCTTCTTCATCCAGCCCCTACGCAACGAACAATCGCCTCACTTCATGGCCGACCCCACCATTTTGTTCTATCGCTTTGGCTTTGCCGCGTTAGTAGTGGCGCTGGTGATGCTAGTGCAACGAAAGAGTTTTAAAATTACACGCGGCGAACTTGTTACGCTCACCTACCTTGCCTTCATTTCAGACGGAGCGGCTTTGTTTCTGATTGACAGCTACAACTTTATGTCGACGGGAGTGGCCACCACGCTTCACTTTCTCTATCCCATGATGACGGCGGTGATTATGATGATTTTCTATAACGAAGCACGGCGCACGTCTACACTATTCGCGGTGGTGATGGCCGTGGTTGGCGTAGGCATTTTCTCTTGGAGCCCAACGGGGAGCCTCGACATTAAAGGCATCGTCATCGCCCTTATTTCCGACCTCTGCTATGCCTTCTACCTCATCCACGTAAACCGCTCAAGAGCCGCCACAATGGATGGCACGAAGCTCGTGTTCTACGTGCTCTTCATCGGTGCCCTTATCTTTGGCGGCGAAGCCTTGCGACAGGGCAATTTCGCCCCCATCACCACATTCACCCAAAGCAAACAACTGTTGGCCTTGGCCGTGATATGCACCCTTGCCACCAACGTGGGACTAGTGGTGGCCGTGAAACGCATTGGCAGCACCATGACCTCGGTGATGGGCGCTCTCGAGCCACTCACCGCCGTGGTGATAGGTTGCATCGCTTTTAATGAGAAAATCACTTGGCAAGTGGTGCTGGGCATTGCCCTCATTTTGCCCGCCGTAATTCTCATCATTCTCACCAGAAAGAAATAAGCAGGCAAACAAAAACATCCCCCAAGCCCTAATCCACTAAAAAGCGATGCTTAAAAAAAGCAATTTAATTGTGAAAAACATTCGTAATTAGGAAGTTCATCGGTGCGTAATTCTCAAAAAAGATTTACGCGCCGATGAGTTTTTGTTTAGATATTGTGTGGAATAAAACATTGATTGTAACTTTGCTCATACGAAAGAGAAGGTTATCCCCTTTGGAGAGAATAATTCCACCCTGCGGATGAACCTCATCAACACCACCCTCTTAGAGAACAAGAACACGAGTTGCCCCAAACTCCTTCCTTTCTCAAGAAGAGAACTAACAACCCACTACTGGCTTATGGATAAGATTCTACTTCTATTATCCTCACTACTAATGCTTACGTCGTGTGCCGAGCAATATAACATTGCAGGCAACTCCAACATTCCCTGCTTGGACGGCCGTATGCTCTACCTTCGCGTGTCATCGAGCGAAGGGCCAAGCCACCGTATGGTTCAGCAAAGCGTGTCGGTGTGTCTCGACTCTTGCAAAGTGGTGCACGGACGCTTCAATTTCGAAGGCGACATCGACTCCGTGCGCATGGCTATGCTCTACACAGGCAACCAATGCGTTATGCCCATCGTGCTAGAAAACGGAAATCTCAGCATTCAGGTAGACAATGCCACCCAGCGCGTGTCGGGCGGGCCGCTCAACGACAAACTCTATAAATTCTTCAAAAAGCGCAATCGCCTTGACAACGAAATGTGGGAGCTACAACAACTCACTATGCGCATGATGCGCGAAGGAAGTAGCCCCATGGAGATTCAGCATAAAGTGGGAAAACGATTAAGCTGTCTTCAAAAACAAACCGAAGACCTCGAAACACAATTTGTGATGGACAACTACACCAACGTGCTAGGCCCAGGCTTTTTCCGCTTGCTTTGCAGCCAATTTCCATCGCCCATTATCACCGAACAGATAGAACGTATTATTAAGAAAGCGCCCTCGCAATTTCTTAACGACCCCTACGTTAATTTCTACCTGCGGCAAGCACATGCTCGCATTGCCTCTAGCAACTGCATGGAGCCCTAATTCCTATTCAGAAACAAGCCCCTCTTGTTGCCCATTTCTATCTACATTTACCTGGCCAAGCCTACTCTACATTTATTCGGTGCCAACAACTATAAAGGCATGCGCTTTGTGGCAAACAATATTATAAGTAACTTTGCCGACATAACATTATAACAGAAGCAACTATGATGGTAAATGTAGCCAATCCCATATACGACACCATTTTCAAATATTTGATGGAAGATGAGCGCATCGCTAAAACCATTCTTTCCGCACTACTGAAAAAAGACGTGCGCAAAGTGGTTATGCGCCCACACGAATACAGCAACACCACACGCGACACGCTATCGATGTTTCGCGTAGATTTTTCAGCAACCGTAGCAGACGAAAATGGCAAAGAAAGCATTCTGACCAT
The DNA here is from genome assembly GCA_963656725.1 of Oribacterium sp. Classification (GTDB taxonomy): domain Bacteria; phylum Bacteroidota; class Bacteroidia; order Bacteroidales; family Bacteroidaceae; genus Alloprevotella. Next base: position 6,491 of record CAVKKI010000039.1, read on the forward strand.
CGAACTGCAAAAGACGTGGCTTCCCACCGAAACCCTGCGTTTCCGTCAATACCTAGGGTTGCAATACAACAATAAGAAAAACATTCAAGAAAACACAAAGAAAAAATATGCCTACCCCTTAGTAGCCGTCTACCTACTTGGCCACCGAGTGGGCAACATCGAAGAACCCGTGGTCTACGTCAACCATAAAGTGTATGACTACAACGGCAACGAAGTGGCAAACGGCAGCAATAATCCCTTTGTAGAAAGTCTTACCCACAACAGCATCATCGTGCAAATTCCCTTGCTCAGAGGGAAAGTGAGCAACCGGCTCGATAAAGTGCTCAGCATGTTCGACCAAAGCAAAATCACAGAAAGTCACAACCCACAAGTGCTTACCTTGAACGAAGCAGACTACGCTAATGATAGCGACCTAATGTATATGCTACACCGCTTAACCGCCGCTGCAGCCGATGCCGAAATGCGACAAGACATGAACGTGGAGGACGAATACTTCGAACTGCTTGAAGAACGAGAAACCACTATTCTCAAAAAAAATAAGAAACTAAAAGAGCAAGACAGACAGTTAAAAGAGCAAGACAAACAGCTAAAAGAGCAAGACACACAACTTAAAGAGCAAGACACACAACTTAAAGAGCAAGACAAACAGCTCAAGGATAAAGACGAGCAACTTTCACAAAAAGACGAGCAACTTTCACAAAAAGACGAGCAGATACGTGCTTTGGCCCAGATTATGTCGAGCAACGGCACAGCAATTGAAGTCATTGCCAATGCCTTGCATCTATCTACGGACGAAGTAACACAACTCCTTTCTGAATAAGCAATCAAAAGCAACATGATTCATAGCGTAATATTCGACCTCGACGGCACACTGCTCAACACGCTGACAGACCTTGCCAACAGTGTGAACTATGCCCTACGCACCCACCATTTACCCGAACGCACACTTCCCGAGGTGCGACAATTCTTGGGCAACGGCATCCGAAACCTAATGCAACAAGCCGTGGGCAGCAAGGCAAGCGCAGAAGAATTTGAAAAAGCATTTCAATCCTTCCGCACACACTATATGGAGCATTGTTTAGACTTCACTGCGCCCTACCCAGGCATCATGTCTCTGCTAGAGCAACTAAAGAAACGCGGCATAAAAATGGCCATCGTTTCCAACAAATTGCAACCCGCCGTGCAAGAGCTATCCGAACGCTTCTTTAAAGGCTACATCACCTCCGCCGTGGGCGAAAGCGAAACCGTGAGACGCAAGCCCAATCCCGATGCCGTGCTTAAAGCCTTAGAGCAACTCGAATCTACCCCCGAAGAGGCCATCTATGTGGGCGACTCGGAAGTAGACCTCGCCACCTCCATCAACGCCCAAATGCCATGCGCCCTCGTTTGCTGGGGATTTCGAGACGAAAGCACACTGCGTTCACTTCCACAGCTGCAGCCGTCCACCCACTTCTCGCATAATGCAGAGGAGCTGCTTGATATTATTGTAGCCCAACATTCGTCTTCACGCTTCTAAAAAGCCATCACAACGATAGATTGTTTTTCTCATCGTCAACACCCCGCACAATAAACAAATAACATGCCTCCACACACCCATACCGAAGCGCAAGTCAATCCTTTCCTTAGCGAGCCCCAGCTAGCTAAGCTAAAAGAGATTATTCCACAGCGACATAGCGTGCGAAGTTATCAACACAAGCCCCTAAGCGCGGAAGCAATCCAAGCGCTAAAACTTGAAACAGAGCGATGCTGCCACTCCACACCACTACGCATGCAACTCGTAACCAACGAGCCAACAGCTTTCAAAGGCATTGCCTCTTACGGCATGTTTCAAGGAGTGGAGAACTACCTCATCATCTACAAACCGAAAAACGACGACCACGACGAACAGGTGGGCTATTATGGAGAACGGTTCGTGCTCGCAGCGCAACTTCTCGGCTTAAACACCTGTTGGGTGGGACTGACCTACAAAAAAGTCAGCGCCATCTTTTCCATTCCATCCAACTATAAAGTAGCTTGTCTCATCACACTGGGCTACGGCACCACGCAAGGCGCTCCACACAAAAAGAAGTCGGTTGAAGAATTGAGCAACTGCGCCCCCACCTCCCCCCAATGGTTTCGTCAGGGCGTGGAAGCCGCTCGATTAGCCCCCTCTGCGGTTAATCAGCAAAAGTTCTATTTCAAACTAACCAACCGCCTCTCGCCCAACAATCTCCCCATCGTTGAAGCCAAACGCTCCTTCTCGCTCATTGGCTACACCCAAATAGATTTAGGCATAGCAAAACTACATTTTGAATTGGCTGCAGGAACCAACCATTTTCAATGGGGATAAATGCCCCCCATAGAAGAACAATACATCCGCTACCCCCCCAACAACAACCGCCCCCTTGTGCTCCATTAAGAGCCAAGAGGGCGGTTGCCGTTTGTTTATGACTATGCGCGCCAAAGACGTTAGCCCTTGTGTAAGAGTTTGCAGTTGTTCGTATTTCAAGCCCCAACGAATCTATCCCACTACATAACGGGCCTTTTTGCCTAGTAGGCTGCGCAAGAGGTTTACGATTGTCCAAGAAAGGGCGAAGGCCACAATCGCGCCTAGAGGAATTTGCGTGTAAAGAGGCATGTGTAAGGCACGCATTAGCCAGATGCTAGGGCCGGTGAGGAAGAAGTGAACCATATAGACGCCAAAGCCGCAAGCGGTGAGGTTTACCAGCCACTGCTGCACGCGAAGGCTTTTGATTTCTACGTGTTGGCAAAGAGCAAAAATGGGCCACGTCATCATCACCACATTGGGCGAGAGAAAATAATAAAACAGCTCCAATTGCTCGGCTGTAGAGTTGGGATTGAGCGAGGTTTGCAGAAAGCCCTTAAAGGTTATGACATAGCCCATGGCGAAGGAAAGAAGGCCAAACCCTAAGGTATTCTTCAACGACAAAGGGTGATGGCGCAAATAGTGGCCCAACAGCAAATAACCGTTGAAGCCAGCAAAATAATAGAGCGCATAAAACTCGTTCCACGAGCAAGAGCCCCACAAATAAATATTGACGAAAGCCCGATAGTAAGGCACAAACAAAGTGACGCCCCAAGCCACCAAAAACCAAAGTTTGGCGCGATTGCTTGCCTTCTCCACCCAAGCAGAGAAAATAGGCAGATAAAGGTAAAGTCCGATGAGCAGGTAAATATACCACATGTGGGCATCAATCTCGCCAAAGTTCATCACACTCTTCCACACGTTAAGCAACGAATTGCTTAACGACTGCTGAAGAATAGGCTCACTTGCATAAGGGAAACACACCGAAATAACGTGGCTCGACAAGCCCAGCAGCCCTGTGATCCATGGAAACAAGCAATAAAGAACGGTCCACAACACAAAAGGATAGAGCACGCGGCTAATGCGCTTTTTATAGAAGTCCGAAGCCTCCTGACGCACAGGGAGCAACAAAGCGCCCGTAATCATCACAAACAAGGGGACGCAAGGGCGCAACAAACTGCCATACACCGTGCCACACAATTTCAGTTCGGGCGAGGTGACCGAAGGGGTAAACGTGAAGGGGTCACAGCAATGACACATCACCACGGCAAACATAGCCACCAAGCGCACTACGTCGAGCCAAACTACACGATTTTGCATAAGTTTCTTTTTTGATTTGAGAAAGGAGAAAGAGAGAGCTGCACAAAAGCGCCAGCCCATTACTTTTTATTTGGTTAGAAGAGGATAAAAGCGTTACACAAACAAACACGCACAAACTTGTTTAAACTCAAGGTCTTTGCCAATGTGCGAATTGATACCGCCTATTAAAGCCAGAAGTGGCGAGACAAAGCACACTGAGGCGCACGCCACCCGCTTTCAGCACCTCGCGAGCAAGCGAGCGAATGGTGGCTCCCGTGGTGATTACATCGTCTACAATAACCACGTGTTTGCCCGACAATTTTTGTTGCTGACTAAGGCAGAAAATGTGGTCAACGTTATGCTGACGGCTCTCAGCACTAAGGTGCGTTTGCGTTTCATTATTTAAATTGCGGCTCACAGAGGTCACATCCACGGCAATGCCCGTTTCCTGCCTTATGCCCTCCGCCAGCCGTTCGCTTTGGTTGTAGCCACGCTGGCAGAAGCGCTCTTTTGAGAGCGGAACGGGCAGCAGGCAATCCACCTCGTCGAAGAAGTCCGTACCCTCAAGGTCTTGCGCCATCATGCGCCCTAGGGTCACCGCCACTTGAGGCTGTTGGTTATATTTAAAGGCGAAGAACAACGAACTGTAAGGTGAGCCCGCCTCGTAGAAAAGCAAAGCGTTGGCTCGCTCAGTGGTCACTTGGTCGTCCCACAGCATGCGCTCCACCACATTGTTTTTTTCTGCTTTAAAGTGGGTGAGCGGCAGGTGTAAGAAGCAGTCCACACAAAGCATTTCCTCGTTATGCTTCAAGTGCTTGTGGCACGCCAAACACAACGGGGGGAAGAACACATTGCGCAGCCCCCGCCCCCAATACTCCAAGGTTTGCTTCCAGTTCATCCGCATGCCCTTCTGCCATGTTTCGATTTCACTAGAGGCTAGTCCACACGCTTAAACACCATGTCGCCCGTCACCTTCACCAATTTGCGGCCCTCGGCTCGACGAATGGCATTTCCCCCCACGGCATGATAGCTATAGGTGCTGTCGGGAAGTAGCTTAAACTCTATGTCTTGAATGTCAGACCCTATGTCGTTGCTAAAGCGAATGGTGGCCGTGTTTTTTTTGACGGAGCATTTCGTCACCATCCACGTGCCGTAGATGCCATCGCGCATGTAGCCGTGCATTTTCCCGAGGAAGGAGAAGCCAGGAGTTTCCAAACTTTCCTCATAGAGGTTTAAATAAAGGTTCACCCCCACTTCTTTGCAATAGAAGTGGCCCTCAAAGGGGCGTTGCGCCCAAAGGGTGAATGCGCTCACAAGGCACAAGAAAAGGGCTAATATCTTTTTCATAGTTGGCAAGATTTACAATTAGGGTGGCTCTAAAAATTACCACCAATAAGCATTCAATTTTATTCTTCCACTTCCTCCTCATCGCCCTCACGCAGTATGAGGGTGGTGGCGCCTAGCGTAATGATGTCTCCCTCTTTGATGAACACGCGGTCGCGGTCGCCGAGTATTTCGTTTTGCAGAAACGTGCCCGTATTCGAGGGCCCGTCGCGCAACACGAAGCGGGCGCTGCCATCGGGCTTCGAACTAACGCTGATCACGCAGTGAGTGGTGTCCATGCTAGGGTCTACCGTTTTAATGGCGGCATTGGCTCGTGAGCCTTTCACAAGGCGTCCCACCACGTTTTCTCCCTCATAAAGGGGGATGATTTGTTTGAAGTGGAAAGCGTTTTCCAACACAACGAGGCGGCCGTAGACGCGTTGTTCTGCCTCCTCTTCTTCTTCCGCGCCAGCCTCTTCCACAGTGGGTTTGGGCTGTGGCATGCGTATTTTAAACTGCTTGTGACACTCTGGACACTCGAACACGAGGATGCGTCCGGGCTCATATTTTTGCTCATCAAAAAGGATGGCTTCGTCACATTTGGGGCAACGTATTTTCTTCATTTCGGTTGCAAGTTTTCGTAATTAATAAAAATAGGAATTAGGCTGCTGGGGGTTGCTTTGTCTCACCGCGTCCTAATTCCTATTTTGTTTGCATCACCCATGCTTCGGCAAAAGCTTTGTGTCGTCGCAATCGGGATAGGGCCTGTTGGGCTTCTCCCTCCGTTGAGTAGTGTCCGTAAACCACTCTCACCATGCGCCCTCGTTTATAGGGCGAAGCGTCGGGCAGCCCCTCTCGCTTTAGGTTTTGAGCATAAGCGGTGGCATTGCTTTCGCTAATGGCGCTAGCCAACACTAAGGTGTAGGCCCCTTTTGTTTCTTGGGTTGCGGTGTTTGCTGCTATGGGTTGTGCGGTGTTTTCTTCTGCTTGCGCTGTTTCTTGCGATTGTTCGGCACCCTCCATCAAAGTTAAAGGTTGCTCCGTGGGGCGCTGAATGCTGAGCGGCTCGGCTGCTGCGGCTTGCGTTTGCAAAGAGTCGGTGTTTTGTGCAGGGGCTTCATTCGTAGCCGATGAGCTTACGGGAATGGCTGCTTGTGCGTTAGCCACCTTCTGTGCAGCTTTGTCGAAGAGTTGTTCGTAAACCACGGAAGCGGTTTGCTTGTCCACCCCAGCGGAATTGTTCACCGGTGTGGCCCAAAGAAAGTAGAACACCACCGCCACGATGGCCGCAGCCACGTAGTTCACCAATTCGCGGTTAATGCTGATGGTGTATTCGCGCTCGGTGCGCTTCACATTCACCTTCTTTTTGTTGGGTTTCAAGGCACTCACTTTATTGTCGGCAGCGGCTTCGCGTTCTGCTAAAGGAGCCACCATCACTGAGTCGAGGCCATAGAGTTCGGGCGAGATAACACCCGCTTCGCAGGGGGCGAAATCGTAGCGGCCCGACACGTCCATCGACAAGGTGCCAATGCCACGCAACTCATACTCCCCATCTTGCTGCAGTTGCTTTTTGAGCTGCGCCACCGCATCGGCAATAAGCTTCACCGTTTCGGGATAGGTGGTGTCGTAGGCTTGCATGTAGGATTGAACGAGCAACCCATCGTTGAGTGTGAGTTGCGGATTGAAGCCTACGCTGCGATAGGGCGGCAAGAAGAGTTGCTCGTCGTCTACGCGGCGTGCCGAAACATACTGCGTCACAAAGCCACCAAGGCCTGGCACAATCACGCAGTCGTGCTTCAACATTAAGCTTTCAATATGTCGGGAGAGTTCAATCATACTGCAAAGATACACCTTTTATTTCGTTTTTCGCAAGCCCCGAAATGAGTTTTTTCGACGAGTTTTTTTGCCCCGTAGTGTTACATTAGGGTTAAGCTATTGGATATCAAAGCGTTGGTCAATGTAAATATTTTTTCAACTTTTTTCTCACGCTCCCCTACTCCACTTTCTCCCCCTCGCCCAGTGTGGTGCGGTTGGCCAAATACATGCCCACCAAGATGCACACTGCCCCCACGAGGAAGTAGGGGGTGATGGTTTCATTGAGCACCCACGCAGCGAAGAGCATGGTGGTGATGGGGTTGAAATAAACCCAATTGGTGGCTTTCACGGCTCCAAGTTTCGAGATAACCCAGTTCCACGTCAAGAAGCACACCATCGAGGCCAAGCACCCCAAGAAGAGCAAATTGCCCACCACTTGCGGCCGAGCAAACACGCTCAAGTCGGGCAGCGAAGGCATAAACGCATAGTAAGGCAAAATGGTGAGCACGCCGTAGAAAAACACCTTGCGGGTGATAAACGCTGCGCTATAACTGCCGCTCACCGACTTCATCAGCAGTGAGTAGACAGCCCAACAAAGGCAGGCTGTAAAGGCCAGTGCATCGCCCACGGGCGAGAGGTGAAGCACGAAGCGCCCGTTGAGCACCACCACCACCATGCCCACAAAGGCCAGGAGCGAGCCTAGCAGTTGCAGCAAACGTATGCGCGAACTGTTGCGATAGACCAAGCGCACCAACAGGATGGCGAACAAGGGGCAAGAGCACACTATGAGCGAGGTGTTGGTGGTGGTGGTGAAATTCATGGCTTCGTTCTCGCTCAAGAAGTAGAGCGAACCGCCTGTTATGCCCAGCAACAACATTTTCAGTTCGTCGCGCCACGTGTGGGCAAAGAGCCTTCGGTGGTTAAACGCCAACATCAACACGTAGGCCACCACAAAGCGTAGCGTGAAAATTTGGGCTGGCGAAAGGCCGTTGAGCATCAACACCTTCGTAGCCACAAAGGTGGTGCCCCAAATGGCCACCGTGAGGAAGGCCACGAGGTGATATAGCAAAGTTTTAGAGTTTGTCATTCGTGAGAGTTTGTGCGCCCCACAAGGGGTGAACGTCATTAATTTGGGGATGCAAAGTTACACTTTTTTTTGGCAACTCTCACGCTTGATTATAAATCAACTATTAGCGTTTGTGCTAGCGCCGACGCGGGCCGCGTCACCCTCACTGACCTATTGGCAAACAGTTCATTTCCCCAATAAACCATTTTTAATTTCATCATTAGGAAAATCCAATAAAAACGAGCCATTCACGGAATATTGCTTCCATTCCGTTTCAAGCCGCTCAATAGCCAACCCTTGAAACTATTCTTTCCGCCCTTCGAAATAGCATTTCAGCGTAGACACAAGCAAGGATTTTCCGAACCTCCGTGGGCGACACAGAAAGTAAACTAGCCCATTGTGCACCAAATCGTAGACTAGCCCCGTCTTATCGACATAGACGTAGCCTCCTTCCACAATTTGCTCAAAGCTTTGTATTCCGATGGGATATTTCATACCTGCTTGCTTTTCCTAAAAACGTGAAGCAAAGATACAAAAAAAATCCGAATTATGCAAGTGTAGGATAGATTGCGAAAAGAAATGCGAAAAAGGGAATTGCACACAAGCTACTAACTGCTCTTACCTTCTCGCTCACATCTCTCGCGCGTGGGGCTCTCCCCCTTTAGGGGGATTAAGGGGGTGTTTTCTTTTTCTTTTATCTTTTTCTTTTATACTCTTCTTCTTATTGTTGCAAAAGTTTGTGTTAGAGACTGTGTTAATCGTTGTGTTAGAAATGAAAAATCAACGTTCGCAACGACTTGATATTTAGAGAATTACGAGCAGTCGACTTTGTTAAACACTTTGTTAGAGTTTGTGTTATAGTTTGTGTTAGCTCTCATTTCGCCACCATTTCCCTCCATCTCCACCTCTGACTCTCTCCACTCACTCGCGTGCGCGTGGCGAGCCCTCCCCCTTTAGGGGAATTAAGGGGGATTAAGGGGGTATATTATCTTCTTCTTTATATCTTCTTCTTATTGTTGCTCAACGAGCTGCTCAACTAGCTGCTCAACAAGCTGCTCAAAACGGAGCAACGTAAATCGTCAACAAACTGATAGTCAGCGATTTACGATAGCGTCGAGCTGCTCAACAAGCTGCTCAACGAGCTGCTCAACGAGCTGCTCAACTTTTTGCCCGTTTTTTTGCGCATTTTGTTCGCCCCAACGAGGGGTTTCATTCAAGCTAAATTACACGGCAAATAGTGGCTTGACAGGGTTTCACTAGTGGCTTGATAGGAAAAACTAGTGGCTTAATAGGGCTTCACTAGTGGCTTAATAAGAAAAACTAGTGGCTTGATAGGAAAGG
>CAVKKI010000040.1:0-12256 GCA_963656725.1 Oribacterium sp.
GCCCAGAACGTATTACAATTTCTTTATAAAGTTTTTAAATCTAAATGCGATATTCAAGAAGAAGTTAATAATGACATCATGAGGGTGAACTTGAAAACAAAGAATGCAACTACTTGTTACAAGTTGGATTATGATAAAATAAAGAATTCTTGTACTATTTCGACGGAAGGACGACCGGTTGAAAAATTATCGCCAATAACAGTTACATGCTATCCTGACTCGAAAGCTTATGTCGAATCCTATACGGAGTCTGCTTTTGTGCGTTCAGGCGAAAAAACACCCGCTAAACGCCAATTGATTACTATAAACAAAGAACTTCGGGTTGCTTTGGGATTTCTATTTTCAACTATAGCTGGTGACTATTTAAGATAAAGAAAAGCAATTGTTTTTTCATTCTCGCCTATGATATAACAGATTGACTATGCTAGTTAATAAGGGTGGCTCTAAATTTGGTAATGAAAAATAATTTTGATTACCAAATTTAGAGCCACCCTTATTAGCAAATTAGCCCAAAAGCTGCTTTACCAAAGCCGAGATGGCTTTGCCGTTGGCACGGCCTGCTAGTTTTTGGCTTGCTACGCCCATTACTTTGCCCATTTCCTTCATGCTGGTTGCCCCGGTTTCGGCAATGATAGTCTTTACCTCGGCCTCGAGTTCTTCGGGGGTGAGGGCCTTAGGAAGGTATTCCTCAATCACATTAGCCTGTGCCTCTTCCTCCTCGGCCAGGTCGGGACGGTTTTGCTCACGATAGAGTGCTGCCGTGTCGTGGCCTTGTTTGGCTAGTTTAGAAAGGATTTTTAGGGCTGTGGCATCGTCGAGCGTGTCGTTGGATCCAGGAGCTGTTTTGGCTTCAATGAAAAACTTCTTTACGTTGCGCAAAGCCTCTAAGCGCAGCTTGTCTTTGGCTTTCATGGCGGCCACAATGTCTTTGCTTACTTTTTCAAATAGTTGCATATCGAGTAAGAGTTATTTTGTTTTTGAAAGTTCTTTGATTCGCTTCATCACTTCACCTGTGCGGCGATAGGTGGGCACGCTTTCCACTTCGTAGATTAACTGCTCGTTGCGCAAGTCGTCGTCGGTAAAAAGGTAGACGCGGGGCGGGGTGCGGCGAGTGACTTTTCGCTCTCGACCGTAGTATTCGTTTCGGCGGTTGTTGTGGTCGATTTCTTGCTCTAGCGTTTCCTCGTTTTCTATCTCTTCGAGGGGTGGGGTAGAGACCGTGTTCCGCTTGTTGGCCTTGGCGAAGAGTTTAAAGCCCGAAGCGATGATGGTAATCTTTATCTTTGAACCGAGCTGAGGGTCGAAAGCTAATCCCCATTTGGTGGAGATTTCGTCGTTAAACCGATCCATAAACTCGTTGAGTTCGCCCATTTCGCCCATGGTGAGGGCGTTGTCGTCGTTGCTGCAGTCGGTGGTGATGGCTAGAAGGATGTGTTGGGCGTTGTAGACGTCGTTGTTGTTGAGCAAGGGCGAGTTGAGCGCGTCGTTAATGGCCTTTGTGAGGCGGTGTTCGCCTTCGCCGTAGCCCGTTGACATCACTGCCACACCGCCGTTGGTGAGCGTGGTGCTCACGTCGCGGAAGTCGAGGTTGATGCGGCCGTGCATGGAGATGATCTCGGTGATGGAGCGCACGGCCGTGGAGAGCGTTTCGTCGGCATGACGGAAGGCGTTGATGATGTTGAGGTCGGAGTAGATTTCGCAAAGCCGCTCGTTGTTGATAACGAGCATGGCGTCGACCTCCTTCTGCAAACACTCCAACCCATCAAGCGCTTTGTCGATGCGCACTTCGCGCTCAAAACGGAAGGGAATGGTGACGATGCCCACCGTGAGAATGCCTTTGCTGCGGGCCTGATGGGCAATGATGGGCGAAGCGCCCGTGCCGGTGCCGCCGCCCATGCCGGCGGTGATGAACACCATCTTGGTTTCAGCGTCGAGCATGCGGTCAATCTCCTCTAGGCTCTTCTGCGCCAGTTCGCGGCCCTTCTCAGGATTGCCGCCTGCGCCCAAGCCCGGACCAAGCTGCAGGTGGTCGGGCACAATGTTGTCTTCGAGCGCTTTGTGGTCGCTATTGACCACCACGTAGCGCACCTCGGGAATGTTGTCGCGATACATCTGCGCCACGGCATTGCCGCCACCGCCGCCCACACCTATCACTTTGATGATGCGTGGGGTGGTGACATTGGCTAATTGAATGAGATCGTCGTATGGAGGCATATCGTTGGGTTTCGGAAGGGGGTGAATACTTTGTTGAGAAGACTTGCTCTGAGCGTGTTGATTGGATGTTTGAGCGTGTGGCTTGGCCGTATGAGCACGTTGTTTGTCTGTGCAAACGTATTCCTCGGCAAAAATGCTTTAAGGTTGCGTGTCGAACCATTGGCCGCATTCGGGGGGGAATGCTTCGCCAATCGTTAAACTACACAACCTTAAGAACGCTCTGTGTGAGGCGTAGTGTTCGTTCTTTAAAAGAATATAGATGCTAGCGCACTATGGGCGGAAACGCTTATTCGCCATCGGAGAAGGAGATGACGGAGCCTGGGGTGGCCACTGCGGCGTTGTTGATGCTTTCGGGCTCAATGGCTACGTTGGTGAGCGATTTGGCCTTGATGTCGGATAGCACTTCTTTCGAACGGCGGTAGGTGGGGGTCATTTCCACGAGTGAGATGATTTCTTCGTTGTCGAGATCGTCGGGACCGAAAAGGAAGAAGCGGGGACGGCGACGCAATGTGCCCTTCATGCCACTTGAGTGGTAGAAGGCGCCACGGCGCTCCATGTTTTCTTCTTCGCGCTCGGTGTCGATTTGGCGGCGCTTCTCTTCTTCCACATCGTGCTTGCCCTTGATACCCGGCACGCTGTTGATGCCAAAGCCTGTGGCAAGGATGGTGATTTTTACCTTCTTGCCAAGGGTGGGGTCGGTAGAGAGTCCCCACTTCGTTTCCACGTCGTCGCGGAACTTCGACATGAAGTCGTGCACCTCGTTCATCTCGTCCATCATCAGCACTTCGCCTTCTTTTTCAGCGCAGAAGGAGATGGAGAGCAGCACTTTCTTAGAGTTGAAGATGTCGTTGTTGTTGAGCAATGGCGAGTGGAGGGCGGCTTCAATGGCCTTGCTCACACGGTTTTCGCCTTCGCCATAACCCGTTGACATGATGGCCACACCGCCATCTTTAAGCACGGTGCATACGTCGCGGAAGTCAAGGTTGATGATGCCGTGCATGGTGATGATTTCGGCAATAGAGCGAGCGGCGATGCTGAGGGTGTTGTCGGCCTTTTCGAAGGCGGAAGGCACGTTGAGCTCGGGGTAAATTTCGCGTAGGCGCTCGTTGTTGATGACGAGCAAGGCGTCGACGTGCTTCGAGATTTCTTCTACACCATCGAGGGCTTGGTCTATCTTTTTGTTGCCTTCAAACATGAAGGGAATGGTGACGATGCCTACGGTGAGGATGTCCATGGCTTTAGCCTCGCGAGCAATGACGGGGGCAGCGCCCGTGCCGGTGCCACCACCCATACCAGCGGTGACGAACACCATTTTGGTGCCATCGTTGAGCATTTCGCGAATTTGCTCCACGCTTTCTTCGGCAGCCAAGCGAGCACGTTCGGGACGGTTGCCGGCACCAAGGCCTTCTTTACCAATTTGCAGGCGTACGGGAACGGGAGAGTCGGAAAGGGCTTTCGAGTCGGTGTTGCACACCACAAAGTTTACATCGTGAATGCCTTCACGATACATGTGATTAACGGCATTGCCGCCGCCGCCGCCCACGCCAATCACTTTAATAATGGAGGGGGTGGTGGTGGGAATGCCCATATCTATGAGGAGTTCGTTGTTCTTATCGTCCATAACTTTCTGGGTGTTTATTATTTGTCGTCATCGCTTACTAGGCCGCCAAAGAATCGGCCAATCTTTCCGAAAGTTTTCTTAATTTTCTCCTTGCGCTCTTTGCGTTTGCGCTCTTCTTCTTTTTTGCGCTCGCGCTCTTCTTCTTCACGCTTTTCAGCAGCTAAGCGGGCCTTTTCGGCTGCTTCTTCTTCGGCCTTCTTCTGCGCTTCGGAAGCAGCGGCAGCAGCTTGTTCGTCGGGAGTGAGGACGTTTTCAGCCACGGGCTTTTCTTCTTCGTTGCCAAAGAGGTTGGGTGTGCCGAGGTCGCCACCGCAGCAATTGTTTTCGCCCTTGTTAATGAGGGCAATGGCTGCGTTGCATTCGCCTTCATTGTTGAGCCCGGGGTAGTCGGGGGTGCGGAGGGGGATGCGGATGTTGCGCACGAAGCGGATTTTCTCAAACTTGGTGTCGCGGGTGAAGGCCTTGTCGATGTTGCGCATAAAGGACGCTCCGCCCGTGATGATGAGGCCGCCAATGAGCTGACTGTTGTCGTAGCCCGAGAGGCGAATTTGGTTTTCAATGTTCAAGATGATCTCTTCCTCACGAGCTTCTACCAAGCCGGCAAAGTCGTCGTAGGGAATGGTGCGACCGTCGCGCAAGGTGATGGGCGAGTGTTTCTCTTCGTCTTCGCTAGTGAATGCGGTGCCGTATTTCAACTTGAGCGCTTCGGCCTCGTCGTCTTCAATCTGCAACGTCATGATGTCGAGGTTGATGTTGGCTCCGCCTAGAGGAATGACGGCCAAGTGGCGCAGAATGTTGTTTTTATAGACGGCCACAGAGGTGGTTTCGGCTCCCATATCGACAAACACGCAACCTGAGCGCTTTTCGGGCTCGGTGAGCATAGCGTCGGCCAAGGCGAGCGAGGTGATGGGTAGGTCGGCAATGGTGGTGCGGGCGGTGTGGAAGCAGTTGCGTATTTCTTCGCGCACGCTTGAACTGGCCACGATGTTGAGGTAGTGACCTTCGATGTTGTCGGTGAGAATGCCCACGGGGTCAATCTGCACCTGGGTGCCGAGGTGATATTCTTGAGGCACGGAGTCGAGAATGTCGCGGTCGGAGCTGGCTGAACTGCGATTTTCGTCGCACATGGAGTCGATCATCTCTTGGGTGATTTCCACTTTCGAGTCGAAGTGGCGCACCACGGTGTTGGCCACGGTGTGCATGCCCATTCCGCCAATGCCTACATAGACGCGGCTGATGCTTTTTTGCATTTTCTGCTCCAGTTTTTCCTTCATCGAACTGATGCATTGCGTCATTTTGCTCAGACTGTTGATGCGGCCTTTGCGTATGAAGGTGGTGGAGGGCTCTTGTGCGAAGGCAAGAACTTGTATGGCGCCATCGGGCTGCTTGCGTCCGGCAATGCCGGTCACCTTCGACGACCCCAGTTCTATAGCTACTATAAAGTTGTCTTCTGTTGCCATTTGTATGTTGTCTTTTTTTATATTTCGAATTGAGGGTGATTCTATCATCAACTAGAACCGAATTGGTTATGTTAAAGGCGGTAGTTTATAGAATCAACCTGAGAGTTAGTCGTGTTTGGGTTTTCGTCCCACAATTTGCGAAAGGTGCTCCACAGAGATTTCGGCGTATTTGTTCCACCCCACTTCGGGTAGCACTTTTTCGTAGAAGGTGTAGAGGTTGCGGAATTTTTGGCTGATGGAGTCGGCCGTTCCGAACTGTATGGTGTGTGCTCCCACTCGTGGCACGAGTTTGAGCGTTTGCTGTTCGCTTACGTAGATTTGCTCAATCTGGTTGTCCCAGAAAGGGTCGTCGTGTAAGAACTGCCCCAAGGGTAGCAACTTCTTCTTAGCATATTGGCGCGAGATGTTGCCCGTGGCCACAACGAGGTCGGCCGAGTAGTTTTGAGGGTTCATCACGTTGCCTTTGTTGTCAAGATAGTAGTTGTCGCCGTTGTCGGCCATCACTCGCAATAGGGGCAATCGTTGCAACACTAGCACGTTGAGCACGCCGTTGGGCGATTTATAGACCGACACGGAGTCGATAAACGTATTTTTGCGCAAGGCTTTCTCAATGGCGCTGCCGTCAATTTGCTTCATGGTTCGTCCCACGGGGTAGAGGCCCGACTGATGCAGCAAGCGGTCCACCTCTTCGGCGTTGATGAAGCCCGCGTGTGAACTGTCGGCGATGGTGACGCTGACGTTCTTACATAGGGTGTTGTCGCCGTGTGTGGTGAAATCGGCAAAGGCAAACACCAAGTAAACGATGATGCCTACGAGCAGAACTAGTTTGATGAAAATCTTCACTCCGTTGGGGGAACTTTTATTGTGGGGAAATGTACAACCTTCCTTACGAGTGGGGTGGGGAGGGGCGCACCGTGGTGCTTACTCTCCTTCTTGGGTAAGGATGTCTTTAATTTGCGGTATGTAGTCTACGGCATCGCCGGCGCCAAGCACCACAAGCACGTCGAAGTTTTCGCTTTTGACGAACTCGGGGATGTCTTTCTTCTCAATGAGGTGCTTCTCAATGCCCGGGCGCAGATTGTCGTAGATGATTTGGCTGGTGATGCCGGGAATGGGCTTCTCGCGGGCGGGATAGATTTCGGTGAGAATTACCTCGTCGAGCAGGGAGAGGCTTTCAGCAAAGTCTTGATAGAAATCGCGTGTGCGGGTGTAGAGGTGGGGCTGGAAGATGGCAGAGATCTTGCGGCCGTTAAACACCTCGCGGATGCTTAGAATGCTTTGTTTGATTTCGGCAGGGTGGTGTGCATAGTCGGAGAGTAGCACGTGGCGGTCGTTTTTCAGAGCGAAATCGAAGCGTCGATCCACTCCAGCAAACGTGAGCATGGCCTTCTTTATCTCTTCAGCCGTGGCACCAGCAATCTGAGCAAGCGCCATGGCTGCAATGCCGTTTTCAATGTTGATGCTTACAGGCACACCGAGTTCCACGTCCTTGATGTTCTCAATGGGAGAAACGAAATCGAACACAATTTGGCCCCCACCGATGCGGATGCTTTCGGCATGGAAGTCGCCCTCAGTGCGGTCGTAGGTGTAGGTGCGCACTCCCTCTTGCGGGTTGGCCTTCATTTTGAGGTTGCGGTGAATGATGAGTGCTCCCTCGGGCTGAATGAGTTCGGTGTAGTGGCGAAAGCTTTCCAAATAGGCCTCTTCGGTGCCGTAGATGTCGAGGTGGTCGGCATCGGTGGCGGTGATGACGGTGGCGAAGGGACGAAGGTGATGGAAGGAGCGGTCGAACTCGTCGGCCTCAATCACCACGTAGGGCGAGGTTTGGCTAAGCAAGTAGTTGGTGCCGTAGTTTTTGGTGATGCCGCCTAAGAAGGCGTTGCAGCCCACGTGACTTTCGTGAAGCAGATGGGCCAACATCGAGGTGGTGGTGGTTTTGCCGTGTGTGCCAGCCACGCAAAGGCCCTTCATGGAGCGAGTGAGTGTGCCGAGCACTTGGGCGCGCTTTTGAATGTCGAAGCCGTTTTCGCGGAAGAAGGTGAGTTCCTTGTGTGTGGAGGGGATGGCGGGGGTGTAGACCACCAGCGTTTCCGCCTTATCTTTGCAAGCCTCGGGAATGAGGTCGGGGTTGTCTTCGTAGTGAATGTCGGCTCCCTCAGCACGTAGCTCTTCGGTGAGTTCACAAGCAGTGCGGTCGTAGCCGGCCACGGTTAAACCTTTTGAAAGGAAGTAGCGCTCGAGGGCGCTCATGCCGATGCCGCCTGCACCGACAAAGTATACTGATTTCATTGTGTGTGTTCGGTAGTGAGAGTGTATCTGTTTCTAGAAGACTTCAAAATCTCCGCCTTCCTTATAGTGTTATTATTTTATTTGCCTTCGGCCAATTTAATCACCTCATTGGCAATGTCGGAGGCGGCATTGGGTCGTGCCAATTGTTGGATGTTGATGGCCAGTTGCTCTAGCTTTTCGTGGTCGGCCACGGTGTTGATGGCTAGTGGCATGAGGGTGCGTCGCGCTTCAGCGTCGGTGACGTAGAGTGCGGCATTCTTTTGCACTAGGGCCAAGGCATTTTTTGTTTGATGATCCTCGGCCACGTTGGGCGAGGGCACGAGGATGACGGGTTTGCCCAACAGGCAGAACTCAGAAATGCTTCCGGCTCCGGCTCGTGAAATAACGAGGTCGGCAGCAGCGTAGGCTTGCTTCATGTCGGCAATGAAGTCCATCACCTTGAGGTTGTCGGGGCAGCCGCGGCGCTCTAGTTCGGCAGCGATGTCTTTGCTGTAGTATTTACCCGTTTGCCAAATGAATTGCACGTGGCTTTGTTGCTTCACGAGGGGCAAGTTGCCCAAAATGCTTTCGTTGAGGGTGCGTGCTCCGAGCGAACCGCCCACAATGAGGATGGTTTGCTTTCCGGGCACGAGGCCAAAACTGCGCACAGCTTCGGTTTTGTTTACCGAGGTGTCGAGTAGATTCTGACGCACGGGGTTGCCGGTGAAGAGAATCTTTTCGGCTGGGAAGAAGCGTGCCATGCCGTCGTAGGCCACGCAGATTTTGCGCGCTTTCTTAGCAAGGAGTTTGTTGGTTACTCCTGCATAAGAGTTTTGCTCTTGCAGCAAGGTGGGTATGCCCATGCTTTCGGCCATGTTTAGCGTAGGGCCGCTAGCGTAGCCACCCACTCCCACGGCCACTTGGGGTTGGAAGTCCTTAATGATTTGTCGAGCCAAGTTGCGGCTCTTGAGTATTTTGAAAAGAACGGGGATGTTCTTTAGCAAGTTCTTTCGGTTGAACCCGGCAATGGGCAGCCCCTTGATGGGATAGCCTGCAGCGGGCACGCGTTGCATTTCCATGCGCCCTTCGGCCCCCACGAACAGTATTTTCGCATCGGGGCGTTTGGCCTTGATTTCGTTGGCAATGGACACGGCTGGGAAGATGTGTCCGCCGGTGCCTCCGCCGCTAATTATCACTCTGAGTTCGTTGTTCATAATTCGCCACTATATAGTACAGCGCAAAATTAGCAAATATTTTTGTGGTTTTGTTACTTTTTTCTTTACCTTTTTCGGAAAAAGTTTTTTGCTTTGTGACAAATTATTCGCTATCCATGCGTTCATCTTGTTTAGCAAGGTGTCAAAAAAAGCGTTTCGAACCAATTTTCTGTTCGAAACGCCTTTCTAATTTTATAAGTTATGAAAGATTCTTTCTTTCCGTTTAGTCGATGGCTTCGTCGAGCACGAAGGTGTCGTTATCGCTACCGAAACCACCTACACCAGGAATTTCGTAAGTGATGCCGAA
This sequence comes from Oribacterium sp., assembly GCA_963656725.1. Taxonomy (GTDB): domain Bacteria; phylum Bacteroidota; class Bacteroidia; order Bacteroidales; family Bacteroidaceae; genus Alloprevotella. Next base: position 9,085 of record CAVKKI010000040.1, read on the forward strand.
GGTGAACGTGCCGTTGTCGTAGCTAGCCGTGCCTGAGGGCACACCCTGCACGATGCCATAGCCTTGGTAGTTATAGCCCGTGTAGAACACGGTGGATGAGGTCAGGGCAATCACGTCTTGCTTCTTGTTCCAGTTGAACGAGAGGTAGTTGTCAGAACGTTGAGCGTTGGTTAGGCCGATGCTTCTAAACACGTCGTACATGTTGATGCGGTATTCCGCACGGCAAGCAGAGTATTCGAGTTCTGCACCGACAGCTGAGGCGCCAAAGAGCCAAGTGGTGTAGGTGCCGCTGCCCAACACTTCCCAGTCGTCAACGTAGACGGTTTGCACGTGGTCGGCATAGTAGGTTTGTCCGTTGTAGCCTACGTGCATTTGTCCCTTCTCGTTCAGAGCCAAAGTGTAGCTCTTACCGTCGGTGGTGGTGATGGTGCCGTTCTTTCCATCGAAGGTGTATTTACCTGATGAAATTACTTCGCCGTCTTTCACAATGCTAGCGTCGCCGTTGGCGTAGAGTGAGAGACTTTCGCCGTTGTCCACATTCCACATGCCGTAAATAGAGATGGTGTCGCTCTTGGCCATGTTGCAGTAGTCTTGACGCACTGCGGTGGTGCCGTTCATTTTGTAAACGAACACGGTTGTCTCGCTAGGATTGTTTTTGTAGGCCATCATCACGCGGGCTGCCGATCCGTAGAAGGAATCGTCGTAGTTTACGGTGAGCACGCCCGTTTGGTTGTCATAGCTAAGTTTGCCACCGTGCAACACGTTAGAGAGTTCTGTCACGGGGTTATACATGGTCACGTCGCAAAGGGTGTCGCCTTTTTCGTTCACGCTGATGTTCAGTGTGTATTGGTTCGACGAGGCGTCGGTAGTGGTGGGAGCCCACATGCCGAGGTCTACCTTTTCGGGATAGCTAATAGTAGCCATCTCTTCGTCGAAATTGTTGTTACACGAAACGAGCGACAATCCCACCATAAGGCTGGCGGCCAAAGTCTTTATATTGAGTTTCATTGTGCTTATTTCTTTATGAATGAATAAATAGGAAGAGAGAGCTAGAGGTTTACTCGTCCCAGTTATGCTTCAAGTTGGGGTTGGCCTGTGTGTCGTTCACGGGAATTTCCCACACGAAGTGCTTGTCGGTGGCAGGCACGTCGAGGTCTTGATAGCGGGTTTGCGATTGCAAGTAGCCGTCGGTCACGGTTTGTGCCTTAAGACGCTTGCAGCCCATGCCCCAGCGTTTGAGGCAGTCGAGGCGGAATCCTTCGCCACACATTTCGCGTGCCCATTCATCTTTGATTTGGCTGAACAGGGCGGTGCCTTCTACGTTGAGAGCTGAGGCGCCACGTGCGGTGCGCAAGGTGTTGAGGAAGTCGAGGCCTGAGCCATCTTTCATGTAAGAAGCTTCAGCAGCGATGAGGTACATCTCGCCCGAGCGAAGTTCCTTCGTCATGTTGTAGTATTCGCTGTAGGGGTTCGACTTCACGAGCGACTGGTTGCCAGGATACTTCTTGAACGTAATCACGTTTTCGGCCACGATCTCGCCAGCCACAGCTCCGTCTTCGCCGTTGAAGTAGGCGTAGAGGCGAGCGTCGTCGTCTTCGTAGAGGTCGATGAGGCCTTGAGTAGGCACGTTGTCGGGGCTGAGCATGCCTTTGTTCGAGTCGTACATGATGTAGCAACCATAGCTGTTGGTGCGCTCATTGATGGTTTGAATGGGTTGGTAGATGATTTCGCTACCCTCATCGTTAGCCCACATGTTTTCGAGGTCGTCTTTGTCTACCAAGGGATACTTGGCCACTACGCGCTGAGCGCATTCAATGGCGTGGTCGTAGTCTTGGCAGTTGAGGCTGACGCGAGCGTCGAGAGCGTCGGCGGCATCGTAGCTGATGTCGTAGTTCTCGGTGATGCGTGAGCCATCAGCGGGCATCAGGGCTTTGGCCTGTGCCACGTCGCTCTTGATGAATTCGTAGGTTTCTTTGAGCGAGGCGCGCGAGGGCTTAGCGTTTACGTCAACCACGCTCACGAGGGGCAAACCAAGTTGTTGGTCGGCCGTGGCGCTGTCGTAGGCTTTGCAATAGCGGCGGGCCAATTTGTCGTAGGCCAAGGCGCGGGCAAAGTAGGCGCAGCCTTTATAGTAGGCCACGTTGGCGCTGTCGCTAGCGTTGTCGCAGGCCACTTTGTCGATGTTGTTAATGATGTTATTGGCGTTTGAAATCACGGTGTAGCAACCACTCCACACAGCGTCGCCCGAGAACGAGGCCGAGGTGAAGTTCCAGTTTTGCACGTTGCCATACGAGCCGCCTTCCCAGTTGGCGGTGGTTTCGTTAAAAAGGTCGCTTTGCAGTTCGGAAATCTCAGCGTAAGCGCCACCACAGATGGAGCGCACGGCCGACGACAAACCGTTGTTAAACTGCTCAGCATCGCTCACCTTTGCCCAAGCCTTTTCTGAAGGGATGGAGGTGTCGGGATATTGGTCGAACTCGCAAGAGCTAAGCCCTGTAAGGACTAGCATGGAGCCTAGTGCGACTTTTAGTATATTTGTTTTCATTTTGATGATTCTTTTATTATAAGATAGTAGAACCAGAATAAGAAGGGGTGGAGATTAGAAACTTACCTCAATGCCTAGCAAGTACTGACGGGTGCCGGGATAGAAACCGAGGGCGATGTTAGAGTCGAGCTCGGGGTCGCCGCCGATATACTTGGTTGCGGTGAAGAGGTTACGAGCGGTGGCGTAGATGCGCACAGAGTCGAAGAAGTGAGTGGCTTCCATCCAAGTCTTAGGCAAGGTGTAGGCCAAGGTCAGGTTCTTCAAGCGCAAGAACGAAGCGTTCTGCAGCACGCGGCTGTCTACTACGTTCTCCGACTGCAAGCTAGCAATGTCGGTGATGTCGCCGGGTTTCTTCCATATGTTCAGCATCTCTCGGCTTTGGTTGAAGCCGTTCTTGGCGTTGTCGGCGTTGGTCGATGCTTGATAGTCCATGTTGAGCATCCACTTGTTGAGCACGAAGGCGAAGTCGGCGTTGAGCGAGAGGCCCTTCCAAGTGGCGGTGAAGCCGAAACCACCGTTGGTGGTGGGATAGTAGCTCTTGCCCACGTCTTGCAGCAAGTCGTCGCTGTAGGTCTTGCTCATGGTTTCTTCGTTAAACTCGTGCACGGTTTTGCCGTTGCCGTGGTA
>CAVKKI010000040.1:12266-15581 GCA_963656725.1 Oribacterium sp.
TTATACCACATAGCCATACCGTCGTTCTTGTCAACGCCGGCAAACTCTGCCATGTAGTAGTTGATGCTCTTGCCCACGATGTAGCTCAAGTAGTAAGACGGGCGGTTCCATTCGGTTTGGCCGTTGAAGAGTTTGTCAATCTTATTCTTGTTGTAGGCAATGTTGGCGTAGATGTTCAACGAGGCGTCGCGGGTGCGGAAAGCGTCGTAGTTCACTTCAAACTCAATACCGTTGTTGGTCAACTCACCCACGTTCATCGTCATTGAACTGAAACCGGTGGTGTAGGCCAAGGGGGTAGACATAAGCATGTCCTTCGTTTTGCGCACGTAGTAGTTAACGTCTACGTTCAAACGGTCGAACAAACTAACGGTTACACCCACGTTGGTTTGAATTTGCTTTTCCCAACCAAGCTCAGTGTTCGAGGGTTGTGAAAGGGCGAGACCAGAGTTGCCGTTATATTGGGTAGTACCCGTCAAACCAAGGCTACGGTAGTTACCGATTTCAGAGTTACCGGTTGAACCTACGCTGAGTTTTACCTGCAAGTCGGTGAGCCAGCTCTTTGTGCTTTGCATGAACTTTTCATCGCTCAAGCGCCACATCACACCACCGCTGTAGAATTGAGCGGAGCGGTTAGAGGCACCGAAGCGTGAACTCTTATCGTTACGCACGGTGAAGTTCACAAAGTAGCGCTTCAGCAAAGCGTAGTCTACACGGCCGAAGAACGAGAGATACTCGTATTTCGATGAAGTGTAGCTAGGAAGGTTCGGAGTGGTAGTGCCCGAGAAGTTCATCAAGCGGCTATCGGTGATGCCGGTTGCGCTGGCGCTGAAGCCCTTGCTTGAACCCTTAATGCCTTCTTGACCAACGAGGAAGGTGAAGTCGTGCTTGTCGGCAATGCTGAATTTATATTCGGCAGTGTTGGTGATGGTCCACATCGACGAGCGAGAGTGTGCTGCTGAAGCCGAGCCCACACCGTTCAGTCCGGGAATTTCGGGATTGCTAGCCTGATACTGGCTCGTGTCGCCGCCGTAAAGACCGAGTTGTGACTTGATGGTTAAGCCCTTCACCGGCACGATTTGTGCGTAGGCCACGCCGTTATACACCACGTCGTTGCTTTGGTGGGGCACCATAGAGCGCACCCACATAGGGTCGGTGTTTTGTGAGAAGGTGATGTAGTGCGTCTTCTTTGCCTCTGCAGTGTAGGGGTCCCAATAAGTGGGGTAGAGGTAAGCGGCACACACGGCATTGCTCGTGTTATATTCTAGGCCATTGTCTGAGCTCGACACATCTGGATCACTCTGGCGGTCGGTGTAGACGATGGTTTGCTTAATGCCGAAGGTCAACCACTCTTTGGGCTTCGTGTCGAGGTTGGTGCGAAGGGTGTAGCGGTTAAAGTGGCCCACCTTGGTCAAACTGTTTTGCTTTTTATAAGAAGCCGAAACGAAGTAGGTGGTGTTGCCCGAACCTCCGCGCAGCGAAAAGTCGGTGTTATACTGCGGAGCGGCGTTGTCGAAGTAATACTTCTGCCAGTCGGTGTTAGCGCCGTGCAATTTATAGGTTTGATATTCGGTGGGCGAGATGATGCCGTTCTCTAACTGGAACTGCAAGAGCTCGTTCGAGTTCATGCGGTCGCTGATTTCGCCAGCCAATTGGCTCCAACCGATGTTTTGGCTAATGCTGATTTGGGCCTTTTCGTTGGCACGTCCCTTCTTGGTGGTGATGTAGATTACACCGTTGGCAGCACGCGAACCGTAGATTGAGGTGGCCGAAGCGTCCTTCAAGGTGGTCACGCTCTCAATATCCTTGTCGTTAAGCATAGAGAGCATGGCGGTGCTGGCGGGCGAACCATCAATCACAAGCAACGGGGTGTTTGAGGCCGAGAACGAACCTACACCACGCAGTTTGATAGAGGTGTTGTTGATGTCACCGGCGTCGCCCGAGTTGTTCAAAATCTGCAAACCGGCCACCTTGCCTTGCAAAGCGTCAGAAATGTCGGCGGTGGGGTTGTTTGAAACCTTTTCGCCACCCACTTTCTTCACGGCACCTACCACGGTACCTACTTTCTGTGCCGTACCATAACCAATCACTACGGCTTCGCCCAGCTCATTGTCTTTCAACACCACATTCACGTTGCCAGCCACGCTCACCGTGGTGGGCTGCATGCCGATGTAAGAGATGTTGAGCTTCTTTGCCGATGCGGGCACGTTTTTCAACTTAAAGTTACCATTGGCATCAGTGGTTGTGATGACTTTGGTGCCAGCAACGCGCACGGTGGCTCCCATCACGGGTTCGCCATGCGAGTCGGTCACACGTCCGCTCACAAGTTGCTGTGCCGAGGCGGTTGCTGCCGTCAGCAGCAAGCCGGCTCCCAAGAGCACTAACTTTTTGTTCATATATTAACCATTTAATTAAACATTTCTTCTTTTGAGAAGTGGAAAGGGAAGTAACACGCGTTTTATTTGAGAAATAGGCGCATTCGCAAGTGCTCGCAAAGTCTCGAGGGCTTGTGAAAGTCCTTTCGCTTGGTGCTCGTTTGCTCACCTTTGGGCCGCTTTTTTAACGAAACTCTCCTCGCAGAGAGGGTGGGCAGCCCACACATTTTCTTTTTCCTTTTTTCTTCGGGCGCAGGTGTGCACGCTTCAGTTCCAAAGTAGATGCCCCCCTGTAGGCCTTGTTCACTCTTTAGCTCCTTGCCGCAAGTCCCTCGCTTTCACGTTTTCTGCAAGAACTCACACAATGGCACGAAGCATTCACTAATTCATTGTAACGCAGTTGTTATCCTTTCTTTGCGGTGGCAATTTTTTAAGAACCACCTTTTATTATTTTGGTCGTTTTGCTTAATGAGTTAAGCCAAGCGTCTAGTTCCTATTCCTATATTATATATGTGGTGCAGTTGATAGAATACCTCCCCCACACCGATAGGAAAATTAACACTGCACACGCAGTATTTATTTAAAATTCAACTAGCTACGTTAAAGGGCACAATAAGGGCCACTCTAACAACTTGGCTGCAAATTTAGAGCATATATTTATCCCGTCAAAGTTTTTTCGTCTTTTTGTCGCAAAAAATTAACCATTCGTTGAGAAAAAGTAGCATTTTGATAGGTCAGATTACCTATCTGCTCCTTTTTTATTAGGTTAATACATTACAAGGTAAGCATAATTTGTTATATGGCTAGGCGTTTAGAAATACTTTTATAATAAAAGTAAGAAACAACAATAGAGACAATTTTTCTACAATTATATTACGGCTCTTCCTTTTAGGGCGGGCTGAAAGCCCAATGTATGCACCTAGCCCAGGGCAAGCGAAGCGGC